>JBJFHV010000175.1:0-2657 GCA_051894015.1 Acutalibacteraceae bacterium
GCGGTCAATGATAAGTCCCGAGATCGTATCGTCAAGCGCATCATATATGGAAGCACCAAGCTGGATATTGGCATAGACAGTCGGATCAAGACCAAGGTTGTCAATTGCGAACTTCTGCCGGAAGGAATTGACGAATTCATCTATGTTTCTCTGGCTGAGTGAAACAAGACAATAGGAAATCATCTCTTTCGGACGAAGATAACGCTTTTCTTTTAATGAAGAGCTGATCTGTTCTTCCGATACTTCTTCAATTACCGGAGCTTCAACTTTTTCTGCCATTTAACTTTCTCCCCCTTCTTGAGTATTTGCAGTTTTTGCCTTGAATGGTTCACCTATACTTTCGGCATATTCGGCCTGAAGCTCATCTTTGTTTGCGTCAGGGATATATTTTCCGTCAAGAGGACCGATCTTTCTTGTAAGAACGATGATGTCAAGAATGAAAGCAATTGCAAAAAGAGCAATACCAAGATAATAACCCCAGCCGACGTTTCCTTCGGCACCTGTAGCAGCAATAAACTTGCCAAGGAAAACGGGAGAAAGAGAATAGGTAACAACAGAAATAAGGTGCGCAATCATGGTTACAGGCTGTTTCGGCTTTTTGCAAAGAATGGGAATAAGAAAAAATGCAATCACGCCAAAGAGAAGACTGAGGGCAAGCCCCAATGCGCTGATCAGAGCGAGCTTTGCATTCGGATTGGAAAGGTCTGCTGTCATTGCACCGATAAGATCCCCGATCTTAAACGTGTCTTTTGTGAAAAGTGCAATGGCGTTGATTGTGCCGGCTGAAATCTCCTGACCGGCTTCGGTTGTGTAGTTGATCGCACCAAGAGGTACAACATAGCCGATAATCGGAAGGAAAGCAAAAACGAATCGTATGATTCTCAGTGGGGTCCCGACAACCGAAAATTTCAGTTTGTTGAGAGTTGAATGCATTTTATAAAAGGATTCCTCCCTTTTCAATGCATCTTCCTCGAGCCTTTCCTCCCAGTTATGGTTCGGAATATTCGCTCCACAGTGCGGACACTCGGCCCTCATGTTCCAAATATGCAGCTTTTTTTGACAATGGGGACATACTGCCATAAACAGACCTCCTCTTTTATTTTTACTTTACTATGTTACAGCAAAAAAGCAGATATGTCAAGGAAAAGGCAGCAAATCTTGTCGATTTTATACATTTATTGTGTCATTTTGTCACACAAATCCGACAAAATGCTGTAATTCCGTTTTCAAAATTCGACATGATAAATTACAAGCCGACAAAATCTGTATAATATATTCAGTATTATCAAGATAAAAGGAGCGGTTCTATGTTCTCGAAAGTCAACAGCATCGGGCTGTTCGGAATGAACACTTACACCGTAGGAGTCGAGGCAACGCTTGATTCCGGTATGTCAAGATTTGATATCGTCGGTCTGCCCGACGCCGCTGTCAGCGAATCACGGGAAAGAGTCCGTGCGGCGACGAAAAACAACGGTCTGCCCTATCCTGCCGGCAGAATCACAATCAATCTTTCGCCGGCTGACAAAAGAAAGGAAGGTCCCGTCTATGACCTGCCAATTTTTATTGCGCTTTTATCCGCCGAAAACTACTTTCATATTGATCTTTCAAAGTCCTGCTTTTTCGGCGAGCTGTCTTTAAGCGGAAAGCTTTGCCGGGTCAACGGCGCTCTGCCGATGGTGATCCACGCCCGTGAGCAAGGTTTTGAGCAGGTGTTTATCCCCGCCGCCAATTCCAATGAATGCAGTATCGTTGAGGGAATTGACATTTACCCGATTGAGGACGTAGCGGTGCTGATTGAGCACCTGAAAGGACGCAAAAAGGCGGACAAGCTGACGCCCGGATGTGTACGGGAGATTTCCGACTGCTCTGTGGTTTTCGACTATTCCGACGTCAAAGGTCAGTTTCAGGCCAAGCGTGCACTTGAAGTCGCCGCGGCCGGCGGACACAATACGCTGATGATCGGACCGCCGGGCTCGGGAAAAAGTATGCTTGCCAAGCGGATTCCGACAATCCTGCCCGACATGACGTTCGAAGAAAGCCTTGAGACAACGAAGCTTTATTCAATTGCCGGTGAGCTTTCCGCTTCGGCTTCCCTGATCACATCAAGACCGTTCCGCTCTCCGCACCATACAATCTCGGCGGTCGGACTTTCCGGCGGCGGCAAAGTGCCCAAACCCGGGGAGCTGAGCCTTGCGCACCACGGCGTTCTCTTTCTCGACGAGCTTCCCGAGTTTTCGAAGCAGTCGATGGAAGCGCTCCGTCAGCCGCTTGAGGACGGAAAAATCACAATCGCGAGAGTCTCCGGCACACTCACCTACCCGTGTGACGTGATGCTTGTCTGTGCCATGAACCCCTGTCCGTGCGGCTATTACGGTCACCCGACGAGGAAATGCACCTGCCCGAGCGGAATGCCGGCGAAGTATCTTGCCAAGGTCAGCGGTCCGCTTCTTGACCGTTTTGACATTCATATCGAAGTGCCGCAGGTGGACTTCAAAAAGCTTTCGGACGACAGACCTGCCGAAGCCTCGTCGAAAATCAAAGAAAGAGTCAATGCCGCACGGCTGATTCAGCGTGAGCGCTTCAAAGGCAGTGAAACCACCTGTAACAGCAAAATGACGCCCGTACAGACAAGAAGTTTCTGCAAACCCGATGAAAAA
>JBJFHV010000176.1:0-2651 GCA_051894015.1 Acutalibacteraceae bacterium
AGGTCGTCCATGCTGACAGCCGAAGCGGGAAGCATGGAAGCGGAAACCGTAAGGACAACCGCTAAAAGAATTGCTAAAAATTTCTTCATTTAAAAGTCTCCTCTGTTATACCGACATATTATACTGATATTAAATCGCTGTGTTTGTCGATTGTGTATCCGGACACGCTTTATTTTACGGTGTTGCCCGACACAACGAAGCTGAATGAATCAACCGGAGTATCAGTTTCATAGATATACATACCCTGGTCACCGGCGGCACAACCGTTGAAAGTGCTGTTTGTGATGGTAACGCTTGTTGCGGCGTCAACATTTCCGATGACAACGCCGGGCTTGAACAGAGCGTTGAAGGTGCAGCCGTCAACAACAACGCTTGCAACGTCACTGCCATAGGCTTCGTGAACCTTAATGGCACAGGTGCCGTTGAAGGTGCAGCTTGTGAAGGTCACATCACCGGAGTTGACCCATGCGCCGTACAGAGCATAGCGGTCATTATCATATCCGGTAAAGGTGCAGTCGGTCAGAACGCAGGTACCGTTAAGCTGCGGTGAATTGGCGAAAACAACCGAGGTAGCCGTAAGGTCTTCAAATTCAAGGTAGCCGTGTTCCCACGATGCTTCATTGTCACCGACGGTCTTGTCCACAACGACAACATTGGTCAGTGACAGATCCTTGATGGCGTTAGCGGAGCCGTAGCCCTTGAAGGTGATAAATTCTTTGCCTGTTGCGCCCTTGATGTCTTTTCCCTTGAGCTTTAAGGCAAGAGAATTGTCATAGCTTCCGTTGCCCCAGTCATAGGTAACGCTGCCGGTAAGCAGGATGGCGTTATTTTCGCTTTCCAATGCGGCAAGAAGCTCGCTGTCGGAAGCCACCTTGATACGGTCTGCATCTTCCGGTACTTCGGGAACGGTAGGCTCATTGAGCAGTTTGTCGGTCTTGTGTACCGCACCGCAGAAAGGACAGTCTTTATTAAGTTTGCCGAGAATACCTCCGACGGTTGTGTGAATCACTTTGATGATAACTTTGATGAAGCTATACCCGGTATCCATTACCTCAACAACCTGATCTGCATCGGGTAAGTCGTCAATGCTCACAGCGGAAGCGGGAAGCATGGAAGCTGAAACCGTAAGGACAACAGCTAAAACAATTGCCAAAAATTTTTTCATTTTAAATACACTCCTTTTCAAATTTTTTCTTTCTATTCTGGCTAATTAATTATAAAATGTCGGTTTTCATTTGTCAACAAAACATGAAAAAAATGTCAATGATTTATGAAATAATTTTTACTTACAGATTATTATAAAATGTCGGAATTGTGAATATCTGCATCAATCTGTAAGAATTTTCAACAAGTTTTTTCGGAGTCGATACAGGACGCTTTTATGTTTGTAGCCGACTGACATAAAAACAGAGCTGACACAACTGCATCAGCCCTGAAAATTTAAAAATCGAGTGAAACCTCATCAATCCGCCGAAGCTCTTCATCGGTAAACTTCGTGTTTTTCACCATACCGATATTATCGAGAATCTGCCCGGGGTTTGACGCACCGATCAACACACTTGTGGCAACACCGTCTTTCATGACCCACGATAGCGCCATCTGCGCAAGCGTCTGCCCTCTTTCGGCAGCGATTTCATCAAGCTTCTTGAGCTTTTCCACCTTTTCGGCGGTGATTGAATGATACTTGGTAAAATTTTTGTCCTTAGCCGCGCGGCTGTCCTTCGGAATTCCGTTAAAATACCGGTCGGTCAGCATACCCTGTGCAAGCGGCGAAAAGACGATCAGTCCCTTTTGATTTTCTTTTACCGCTTCTTTCAGCCCGTTCTTTTCAATCGTGCGGTCGAGAATCGAATACCGGTTCTGATTGATCACAAACGGGCAGTGTAAGCTTTCGAGGATAGCGGCCGCCTTTTTCATCGTTTCGCCGTCATAGTTTGAAAGCCCCGCGTAAAGCGCCTTTCCGCTTTTGACCGCCGTGTCAAGGGCTGACATCGTCTCTTCAAGCGGCGTATTCGGGTCCATGCGGTGATGATAAAAAATATCGACATACTCAAGGCCCATTCTTTTCAGGCTCTGGTCAAGGCTCGAAAGAAGATACTTCCGGCTCCCCCAGTTTCCGTAAGGGCCGTCCCACATCAGATAACCGGCCTTGGTGCTGATAATCAACTCGTCACGGTAGGCACTCATGTCGTCATGCAGAATTCTTCCGAAGTTTTCCTCGGCGTCTCCCGGTTCGGGACCGTAATTGTTGGCAAGATCAAAATGCGTAATGCCGTTGTCAAACGCGGTAAAGCACATCTGTCTCATGGTTTCGAAATTGTCGTACCGACCGAAGTTGTGCCACAGGCCGAGGGAAACGGGCGGAAGTAGAAGGCCGCTGTTGCCGCAACGGTTATAGGTCTTATCTTCATAGCGTAAAAAGTCGGGTGTATAGTTCATTTCCTCACTTCTCCTCTGTTATCACATCGACATATTCTATGCCGTAATAATCAAAAAGTGTTATACTGTTTTCGTCGATTCTCTCCCCTAAAACGGCAATCGGAACTGCCGGCGGACAGCTGATATTCAATCCGCCGAAAATATATCCGTCGGCGTCCTTTGCCCTCATCTTTTTCAGCGGACAAAACAGCGCTTCGTTCAAACCGAGTGCG
>JBJFHV010000177.1:0-2634 GCA_051894015.1 Acutalibacteraceae bacterium
ATTTCAAAAACCTTAAACTTCTTTTTTTTCTCGCCGTCGCTGTTTGTAAAAGTCGAATTTGTTTTATCAACATTTATCTTGTCTGGAATATAATATCGGTAATTGACATTATTTACTGTCTTTGTACTACTTGCGCCGTCTATATCCGCCCAAAAGATAATATTTTTTGTACTGTTGTAAGTACTATACCATCTCGGAATAAAGAATCCGTGTCCGGGCGCATAACAAATATCCTGTGACATAGAGTTTTGATACGCCGCATTATTTTGAACAAAGAAAATATCGTTGATGTTGTCAGAAACCACAAAATACTTTTTTCCGTTGACTGTTTCGATTTTTGCGGTTGTAAAGCAAAAATCGTTTCCTGAAGCTACGCCGCTATAATTAATAATAAAATGTCCGTTGCTTCCGTGCAAGGTTATGCAGGTAATCACCCCTGTATAATCAGTATAGGTAACAGTTCCGTCCGATGCAATATGTTTTACCTTCGGATATAAAATTGAATACCCTTCTACCGCTTCCGTAGTCCGGTCATCTTTCGGCATCGTTGCGCCGTTGTTTCCTTGACGAAGCGCGGTGAACATTGTCCGGGGAATCATAATAATCCAGTTATTATGCGTATTATTAGCCTGATTTCCTGTTCCTTCTCCGTACATTGTCCATCCGCAAACATAAATATTGTTATCATCGATCGTCATTCCGTTGGCATGCCCTGCATACGGCAACGTATAATAATGACGATTGCTGAGATTATTTATATTGGGATAATCGTAAAACAAAGCCCTTTGCTCCGTCGCAGGATGACCTCCATTATTCCTTTCAGACAATAGCACGAACATACTGTTTCTTGTTTTTCCTGTTGCAATTCCGCCAACCGCATCGTAAGGAATATTGTTTACGGTTTGCGGATCCAAAAAGTCTAACCATGTTGTTTCTACATCGGAATACACCACAACCGCTGCATATACCGAAGTACCAAGTGCACATACCGCAAGCACAACAGCGATAAGTGAAAGTATTTTTTTCGTCATTCTGTTTTTCATAAAAGTCCTCCGTTTTTCCTAAAAAATTGTTTTGTTTTTTCGTCTTTCTCGCTAAAATTTTTGGCACCGCCACCTTTGGTTAATAATCTTCACTTTTTATTTAATTATACGCCCGAAATTCCTTTGAGTCAAGATGTATTTAATAAAAGGTAATATATGGCTTTTATAAAACAATTTTGTAAACTTTATTTAATCCATGTAGTTTCCCTTAGCAAAAAGAGCCGTCCCCATAGCTAACAGGGGACGGTTCTGCACTTCAAAGCTTTACTTCACATTCTTATACGCAAGCTTATTCGACGCCGAATAATAAATGCTTGCGTTGTTTACACCCGAGCCTTTCAAAGCGGTTTTCAGCTTCTTGGCGACGGTCGCGTTCTTGACATAGAACTTCATGCCGACCGGGGTTCCGGAGAACGTCTTCGGGTCGAAGCAGTTGATCTTGTTGATATAGCTTCCCGGGACGTTTGATTTGTCGGTAAAGGTCACACTTTTAAGGTTCTTACAGCCCTGGAATGCTTTCTTTTCTATGATCTCAATCATGGACGAAAACTTGATACTCTGAAGACTCGTGCAGTTAGCGAAAGCGGCCTCGCAGACACGGTCGATACGACCGGTGTTGACAAGGTTTGTAAGCTTTGTGCAGTTGCGGAACGCTCTCGGACAGATGGTGATACACTTTGCACTTGACGGAAAAACGACCGTTTCGAGTGCCGTACAGCCGTCGAAGATCTTACCGGAAACAAACAACTCGTCTTTTCTGTTTTCATAAATAACGGTTTTCAGGTTGATACAGTTTTCGAACGGTCCGTCATAGTTTATATATCCGCGGGTCTTTGCCTTTGACGGAATGGTAACTGTCGTAAGACCGGAACTCTTGAAAGCACCGCTTTCAATTTCTTCAAGCGTTTCGGGAAAATAGAAATACTTCAGGCTTTTACAACCGTTAAAAGCAAAAAGACCGATATTCTTCAAGCTTGTGCACGGTGTAATATAGCGAAGTTTTGTACAACCGCCAAAAGCGCTGTCATCAATTATTCTTACATTTCCCTCGAGCGTAACTTTTTCAAGATTGGAGCAATAGCAAAACGCTCCCTCACCTATGTAGGTAACACCTGCAGGAATTGTAATTTCCGTCAAGTTCTTTAAACTATAAAAAGCAAATTTGCCAAGATCTTTCAGATTTTTCGGTAATTCTATTTTCTTTATGTTTATCAATCCGCAAAACGCACCGTCTCCGATTGATGTGATACAGTCCGGAATCGTGATCTTTTCAACATTCGGATATATTCCTCGAGGCTTTGGATAAGCACCAAAATAAGAACGAACACCTTGGATCGTTGTAACAGGCAAACCATCGATTTCACTCACAATGTTGATTTCCGTCATTTTTTCTCTGATTTCTTTTGTGGCGCCAAACACTTCCACTTCATAATGCGGAAATTTCTTTCCGTTCATCTTTTCACTGTACGCATACGCAACATTGTCTATAATTTTCGTGGTGTCTGATTCTTTATAATCGAATTCGTCATCTTTAAAAGAATACGCATACACCGAGAGACCCGCAATTGCCGTAAGCGATAAAACTATCAGA
>JBJFHV010000178.1:0-2624 GCA_051894015.1 Acutalibacteraceae bacterium
GACGGCATTAGTTGGGCATTATGACGAATGCCGGGATGTTTTTAGAGGTTGCCTATTGTTGATTGAGTCCTTCCGCCATCATGCGATCCATAAAGCCCTTTTTCTTTTCTTTTTTCGGCTTGTATGCCGGCGGATTTTCCATCTTCCTGCGGGCCTTCTGACCGCTTCTGGAAGCGAGATAACGGTTTACCTCAATGACCGGCGGCGCCATGGTTTCGCTCATATAGTCCACGCACTGTGCCAGTAAGATCTGATCGTTATTCAGCTCGCCGAGAATCGTTACGGCAATCAGCGACTGGGTCTCGTTTGTGCCGTCCTCATAAATTTCGTTGAGAACCTGGAAAAGCTTTTTCATGGTGGCAGGCTTGTTTTCTTTAATAGCGGCAATAACTCGCGGCGTGCCGTAGTTTACGAAGAAATCCTCCGCCAAAAATTCGCCGTACTCGGCAATACTTTCTTTGTAGCGGTCACGAAGATCGGGAAAAACAATGCAAAGACGGCTTGCGAGGGTGTTGGGGTCGTAGAAAGAGCCGTGCTTGACTGCGTTTTTCGAAACGGTCTGCGGTGTTGATTTGGCTTTGGCGGACTTTTTTGTGATGTCCTTTTTGCCGAAGTTTGAGGTAAGCGTTTCGTTGAACTCGCCGACAACATATTTAATGTCCTTTTCCTGTGCGTCGGAAGAAAGCAAAGACGCCTCGAGCCGTTTCATTTTGCTTTCGTCCTCATCAGCTTCTTCGGAAAATAAAAGAGTGAAGATCTCGTTTTCATATTTCAGGGTGAGAACGGATTCCTCTTTTTTATATTGTAAAAGGCAGGCATTTTCTTTTTCTTCAACCGTGCCTTCACTTTCGAAACCGTATTTTACGGCGGTTTCATGGATTCCGTCTGCAACCTTTTTAAACAGATCAACATTAACGCTCATGGGTTTATCTCCTTCAATCAGTGAATATATACTTTGCAATTATAACACAAATAAACGGAAAAGTCACTAATTATTTCAAAAAATCTTGTTTTTCTCAAGCGGGAAAATAATGATTGACTTTGATTTCATGCTACACTATAATATGTTTATACCATATAAGGAGGAATCTATATGAAAAGAAACGTTTTAAAAAGAACAGTCAGCTTTGTATTTGCTCTTGTTCTACTTCTCTCTTCTTTTTGCGTCCCGGCTCTTGTGGGCGCCGCTCCGGAAAACGCAATCACGGCTTCGGCTGCGACAACGAAGCCTGCGAAGGTTACGGGACTGAAAGCGACAGCAGGCGTTACTTCGGTTTCACTCAGCTGGAAAAAGGTTTCGGGTGCTTCCGGTTATAACATCTGCCGCTACGACACGGCAAAAAAACGCTATGTGTCCGTTGCCAATGTGACAGACACAAAAGCAACCGTGAAGAAGCTGGAAGCGGCAACAGCATACCGCTTCGCCGTCAGGGCTTATAAAAAGTCCGGTAAAAATATTTCTTACGGCGAACTTTCGTCTCAGGTTATTGCTGTGACCCGTCCGTATCAGGTGAAAGGCATCAAGGCGGCGAGAACGGAAAACAGCATTTTGCTCAAATGGAATCCGCAGAACAATGTTACCGGATATGTCGTTTACCGCTACGACACCGCAAAGAAAAAGTATGTCACGGCCGCCAAAACAAAGTCCGATACCGTTACGATTAACGGGCTGAAAGCCGGTACGACGTATTATTTTGTCATCAGAGCCTATGTTACCGTCAGCAAAACCAACTATTATTCATCTCTTTCGGATAAGGTCAAGGTTCAGACGCTGAAAACCGGCTATAAGATTTCCAAATACCATAAAATCGTAAGCGGCGGAACCTACACAATGGAAGCGGTTATGAAAGAAGCGGGCAGCTCGGATAAAATCCCCTTCACGTTCGCTTATAAAAACGGAAATTTTGCTATGAAGAGTACGGTTGAAGGAATGGATGCCCGGATTATTTACAACGCCAAGAGCGCAAAAACCTATCTTGTACTCGATCAGATGCGTACTTATACAAAACTGACGGAAGATATGATGGGCGGAGAATTAAGTTCCGATAATTTTGCCGGTGCTTTTGCGGCGCCGGTATACGGAAATATCAAGACCGGAACCAAGACCATCAGCGGGAAAAAATATTATTACGAGTCATTCAATACGATTGACTCCGGTTCTGTTGTCTGCTACTTCAGCGGCTCGACGATTGTACGGGTTGACTCTTACGACAACGGCAAATATGCGGCAACGCTTGCTGTCAAAAAATTCACATCGTCCGTTGACGAATCGCTTTTCAAGATTCCGAAATATTACGCATATATCAATCTTTCATGGGCCGACGTTTAATTGACGGATTTTTGAAAGACAGCTTCAGGATTTTTAAGTTTAATTGAACTTTGAAAAGTAAGATTGAACGGTAATATTTTTACCGATGTTGATTTTAGAACTTCCGGGTGATATAATCTATCGGTTAAGAAAAGGCAACCCCCAAAAATTGCTGCGCAGTTTTCGGGGATTGCCTGAAATCTATTGTTAGGAGGAATTTTTCTTGGACGAGAACGAAAACA
The DNA here is from genome assembly GCA_051894015.1 of Acutalibacteraceae bacterium. Taxonomy (GTDB): domain Bacteria; phylum Bacillota; class Clostridia; order Oscillospirales; family Acutalibacteraceae; genus UBA6857. The sequence goes on from JBJFHV010000178.1 coordinate 2,551, forward strand.
AGAAATCTCAGCCGTCCGACGCTCCCGATGAAGTCGATTCGCTTGATAAGGAGCTTGAAGATTTACGAGATCTG
>JBJFHV010000179.1:0-2619 GCA_051894015.1 Acutalibacteraceae bacterium
AAGAAGGACGAAAAAATTGCCGCCGAAATCGCCGGCAAAACGATTGTCAAAGAGCTTTATGTCAAAGGCAGATTGGTTAATATTGTCGCAAAATAAACGAAAAAGGCTATATTTGTTGCTTTATTACACTTTTGTAACAAAATCTTTTGGTATTTGTCACAATAATACACTTGACAACGGCAAAAGGATATTGTATAATATCTGTCGAATCCTTTAATGGAAATAACCCCTGCTACGAGGCGGAGGGAGGGAATTATAGATGAGTCAGGTTAAAGTTAAAGAAAACGAATCCTTGGACAGCGCTCTCAGACGTTTTAAGAGACAGACCTCTCGCGATGGCATCATCCAGGAAGTCAGAAAAAGAGAACACTACGAGAAGCCTTCTGTTGCAAGGAAGAAGAAATCTGAAGCCGCTCGTAAGCGCAAATACAAGTAATTTCAATAGGGGCTGATTTTTGTCAGTCCCTGTTTTTTTAGATTTTAGATTTTGGATTTTAGATGTCAGACGCAAGGCGGACAGCAAAATGGGAACAAAGGAACAAAGTTTTCTATAAACCTCTCAGGTTTTGAAAACGATTTTGAAATACTTTTCCAAATCTTTGTTCCTTTGTTCCCAAAGCCTCTAAACCCTCTGTTCATAAGGGTTCAGGACGGAACAAAGATGGGAACAAAGTGGGTACAAAGGCTGAAAAACCGAAACTTTGTTCCGTCCCGGGAACCGTTTTATGCGTTCAGTCTGACAACCGAGGCCTCTTGCTTATAAATCGAACAAATGTTCTATTTCTATTTTACATCAAAAAATCCTTTTTGTCAAGTCTCATGATTTCATCGTAAGCCGGTGCTGTCTCCGCCCCGATTTCGGCTTCGGCGGCGCAAAGGCTCTTATTTTTCCGAAAGGCAGGATATCACCATGTCCGATTCTATCAAAAAACTCAATGAAACGCTGAAAACGAAAGGTACCGCCGCGCTGATTACAAGCGAGGAAAACGTGCGCTATTTTACGTCCTTTTCTTCAACCAACGGCTACCTTCTTTTAACCGGCGACAGCTCGATCTTCCTGACCGACAGCCGATACATTGAAGCGGCCAAAAACCGGATTACCGACTGTGACGAAGTGACGCAAATTACAACCGTTTCCGAAACACTTGTGCCGCTTTGTGAAAACCTCGGGCTTCGTAAAATCGAAATTGAAGCCGGAAGAATGACCGTCAATACGTTCAACGCTTATAAAAAGGCGCTCCCGTTCGCCGAAATCATTGCAGACGGCGAGCTTGACAAGGCAATTGACCGCCTGCGCGCCGTCAAAACCGAAGAGGAAAAGGAGAAAATCGAACAGGCACAGCGGATCGCCGAAAAGGCGTTTGACCACATTCTGACGTTTATCAAGCCCGGCATGACCGAACGGGAAGTCTCTCTTGAGTTGGACTTTACCATGCTTCGGTCAGGCGCCGACGCACTTTCGTTTGAAACAATCGCCGTCAGCGGAAAAAACGGCTCGATGCCGCACGGTGTTCCGGGCAATACTAAAATTGAGAACGGCGACTTTGTGACGATGGACTTCGGCGCGGTCGTGGACGGCTATCACAGCGATATGACGAGAACCGTTGCCGTCGGGAATGTTTCGGACGAGCAAAAAAAGGTGTACGATACCGTCCTGAAAGCGCAAAAGGCGGCTTTAGCGGCGGTAAAAAGCGGCGAAACCTGCCGTACGGTTGACCTGAAAGCAAGAGACATCATCACCGAAAGCGGCTACGGCGAATATTTCGGTCACGGAACGGGTCACGGCGTCGGAATTGAGATTCACGAGTTCCCGACTGTGTCTTTCCGAAGTGAAACCGTACTCGAAAGCGGAAACGTCATCACGGTTGAACCGGGGATCTATCTTCCCGGTCGGTTCGGCGTGAGAATCGAGGATATGGTTTATGTCACCGAGAACGGCTGTTATAACTTTACAAAATGTGAGAAAGAGCTTATAATATTATAGTCGCGTGACGGTCGCGTGGGTCGCATAGCGACGCCAATGCCGGGGTACGTAGGAGCTTGATTGAAAGCTGAGTGCCCGAGCCGTAAGTTGAACGGTAAATTTTAGTTTGTCGCGTGGCGACTCCAATCCCGGGGTGCATGGTGCTTTACGAAAACCGAGTGCCCGAGCAGTTGGTTAGGTGTATCTCGCTAATATTTGATTTGCGCTTTTTGGATTTAGCTTTTTCTATATCTTTACCTTTGCGCTAATGCCGCGCGGGCACTTACTTTCTGACCAAAGCGTCAGAAAGTAAGCAAAGAACGCTTTTCGTAACAGGACAACACTAAGTGTGGTCGCACTGTTGGCGTTGAGAGATCTTTGTTCTCTCTTATATTTGCTGTAATAAATTTGTTGTGCTGTTTTTTTCTGACTTTGGGTTAGCAAGTTTAAATCTTTTTTACATGAAACTTTAAGTTATGAAAACTAAAAAGCAGAATCGAGTATATTTTTAACTTGCTGGCTACAAGCATTTTTATTGAATAGATCTAGTCTATCCTTTACCGCGTCAGGCACAAAAGAGATCAGACCGACTGTTACTGCCAAGGTGCGATTAACGCTTAGTGTTTACCTGTTTCGGATCGCTGTGCCTGACCCGT
>JBJFHV010000180.1:0-2618 GCA_051894015.1 Acutalibacteraceae bacterium
TCTTGCCAAATGCTACGGCGGCGACATTACAAGAAAGAAAAAGCTTTTGGAAAAACAGAAGGAAGGCAAAAAGCGTATGCGCAAATTCGGTACCGTCGAGGTGCCGCAGGAAGCGTTTATGGCGGTGCTCAAGCTTGAAGATGACTGATACAATCGGGCTGTATATTCATATTCCGTTTTGTAAAAGCAAATGCGGCTACTGCGATTTTTATTCGTTCGTTCCCGACGAAAGCACGATGGACCGCTATCTTGTCAGTCTGTTCAAACGGATTGATGAATACTCAGCCGTCATAAACCGTGCGGTTGATACCATATATATTGGCGGCGGCACTCCATCGGTGTTCGGCGGTGAAAGAATCAAACAGCTGATCGAAAAAATACGATGCTGTTTTTCAGTCACATCCGGCTGTGAAATCACGGTCGAATGTAATCCCTCATCGGTTGACGCAACACTTGTCAAACACCTGAAAGAAGCCGGTGTGAACCGTATTTCCATGGGGGTTCAATCCGCCGTAACGAGCGAACGAAAAAGCCTCGGCCGGCTTTCGGACGGTGAACAGGCCAAAAAAGCAGTTGAACTTTTCAAAGAAAACGGCTTTGAGAACATTTCGCTTGACCTGATGCTCGGGCTTGAGAATCAGACGACAGACACACTTGATGAAAGCCTCGATTTTATTCTTTCGCTCGATGTCCGGCACGTCAGCGCCTACCTTTTGAAGCTGGAAGAAGGCACACCGCTTTTTGAAAGAAGAAACCGTCTGAAGCTTCCCGATGAGGACGAAGTGTGTGAGCTGTATCTGCATACGGTAAAGAGGCTGAATGAAAACGGGATTTATCAATACGAAATTTCGAACTTTGCCCGTCCCGGATTCGAAAGCCGGCACAACCTGAAATACTGGAACGATGAGGAATACTTAGGCTTGGGTCCGTCCGCCCACTCGTTTCTTGACGGCAAGCGGTTTTTCTTCGAGCGGGATTTTGACGGCTTCTTACATGGCAACAAGCCGAAAGACGACGGCTTCGGCGGCGGTGAGGAAGAATATATCATGTTAAAGCTTCGGCTGAAAGACGGGCTGAAATTTGACGCATTCAAAAATAGATATCAAAAAGATTTGCCTGACAGCATTATTAAAAAAGCAGAAAATTTAAAGAAATACGAAGTATTAATTCTTGACAAAAGCGGAATCAGACTGACCGAAAAGGGATTTCTGCTTTCCAATTCGGTCATTTCCGAGCTTTTGTCCTGATTGGAGGAGAAGTTATGAAGCCATACGGACTTGTACTTGCAGGCGGCGGCGCAAAGGGTGCTTACCAGATCGGCGCATGGAAAGCCATGCGTGAAATGGGCGTCACTTTCAACGCGGTCGCCGGCGTTTCTATCGGCTCAATCAACGGTGCCATGATCGTGGCAGACGAATACGACAAGGCACTTGAGCTCTGGCAGACCGTGACCGTTGACAAGGGGGTTAACATTGATGAAGAGCTGCCAGACCCGGAAAATCTTTTCAGCAAAAAAAATTGGGTCACACTTTTCAGAGAGTTTATCAAGAAAAAAGGAATTGACGCCTCCCCTACAAGAGACTTTTTAGCCGAGTACATAGACGAGAAAAAGATCCGGGAAAAGAAAATCCCGTTTGCCATCGTCACCGTTCAGATGACGCAGGGCGTAAAGCCTCTTGAGCTTTTTCTGGACGACATACCCGAAGGACAGCTGATTGACTATCTGCTTGCGTCCTCGAATGTTCCGCTTGTCGCCGGAATCGGACCGGAGGGCGAACGCTTCCTTGACGGCGGCGTTTACAACAATGTTCCGATTTCCGTTCTCAAAAAAAGCGGATATAACCGACTGATTGTTGTCGACATCTCAACGATCAAAGGGGTAAACAACGACCTTGATTTTACCAACAGCGAGATCATTTACATCAAGCCCTATAACACCGACGATATCGGTGCCGCTTTCGATTTTGATTCGCAAACCATTGAAATGCGGATGGAAATGGGATATCTTGACACAAGAAAAGCATTTTCGAAACTTTCGGGAAAAATATATTATTTTACGCCGAGAGATTTCAAAGCACTCGTCAAAAAATACGGTCCCGACACGGTCCGTCAGCTTGAACAATTAGCGTATGAATTGAAGCTCGAACGGCTGAAGGTTTACGATAAAAAAGAGTTTCTGCTTGACCTGAAACAGCTTTACGAGCAAAAGAAAGAGGAACAAGCCGAGCAGGAGCAGGAAAAGGAAAGTACCTATTCCGCTATCATCAAAAGCATTTTTCACCGTAAAAATGACGATGAATTTCAAGAGGCTGTTGCCGTGCTTGACTCGATTGTTGTCTGACTATCGCAAAACCGTTGCGTAAATGCACAAAAACCGCCAAAAGGCGGCTTTTGTTATATAAAGCAGTATTTTAATGCCGGGGTCGTGTGACGACGCCAATCCCGGGGTACATGGTGCTTAATTGAAAGCTGAGTGCCCGAGCCGTGAACTGAGCAGTAAATTTCAGTATTTATCTCACTAATAGTTGGTTTGCGCTTTTGGATTTAACTTCTTCTATATTTCTACCTTTGCGCTAATGCCGCGCGGGCACATACTTTCTTTCAGACGAAAAAGAAAG
>JBJFHV010000181.1:0-2610 GCA_051894015.1 Acutalibacteraceae bacterium
ACCTTGTCGGACTGCACAACTTCGAAAATATTATGGCGGCCGTTGCGATTACCGACAGCTTTGGTGTACCGATGGAAAAGATCCGTGAGGTTGTCAAGAAGTTCGTTGCGGTTGAACACAGAATCGAGTTTACCGCCGAAATTAACGGTGTCAAGTACTATAACGATTCCAAAGGCACCAATACCGACGCCGCGATCAAGGCCATTGACGCCATGCCGTCAAGTACGATTCTGATCGCAGGCGGTTATGACAAGCATTCCGACTACGGCGACTGGATCAGTCATCTTGCAGGCAAGTGCAAGCTGTTGCTTCTCATGGGTCAGACAAGAGAAAAAATTGCCGCCGCCTGTGACGAAGCGGGGTTCAAGAATTACCGGTTCGTTGAATCCATGCAGGAAGCAGTTGACGTTGCGTTCGAAAACGCCGAAAGCGGCGACTGCGTACTTCTTTCTCCGGCGTGTGCAAGCTGGGGAATGTTCAAAAATTATCAGCAAAGAGGAACAATGTTTAAAGAATTTGTCCGTGAAATAGAGAAAAATCAATAATTAAGCCGCTTTCGTTCCTTGTTCATAATTTATTAATAAAGCCCGCACCTTTCTGTCGCAATTGCTTCGTGCATATATTATATAATATGCTAAACGACATATTTCGGACATTTTTGCTAGAGACCCATGTTCGACTTTTGCCGTTTATGTTAAGCATTCTTCAGGAGGTGCTCTTTTTTTATGAAGAAAACAATATCGCTTCTTTTGTCGGTTCTTGTCCTTTTTTCTTGTGTATCTGTTTCTTTTACGGCAGGGGCTATAAGCTCAAGCAAAGGATTAGACGCGCTCAGAACACAGTTTCAATCGGGAGAAGCCGCACTTGATTATGTTTACTATTCCCCTGTCAAGAAATCAAACGGAATCAAATATCCGCTTGTTGTCTGGATTCACGGAAACGGCTCAGGCGATTATCCCGGTCATCAGCTTGATAACTGCGCCATTGCTTATTGGTCGAGCGACGAATATCAGTCCCGTTTTAAAGGGACAGGCGGGGCCTATCTGCTTCTTCCGCGCTGTCAGACCGGAGTCGTTGTTGCATGGGACGACACCTATATTTCTCCGCTGAAAAAGACGATCGATGCTTTTATCAGTGAACACAAGGACAGCATTGACACCAGCCGCATTTATATCGGCGGTTATTCCATGGGCGGAAAAATGGTTATCCGAATGGCAAGCACCTATCCGGATTTCTTTGCCGCCGCTTTTCCGCTTTCGCCGGTTTATGATCCGCCGGCCACAGAGCTTTCGCAGCTTACCGATGTACCGGTCTGGCTTTGCGTATGCAAAAATGACAAATATGTTTCTTTGAATCAGACAACAGTCAAATCGAACTGGAACTATCTTTCAAAGGTTTCCGCTTTCCCGGAGCGAAACCGAATGTCAACCTTTGATGTGATCTATTTCTCGGACGGAGCGGTACGACTGGCCGATGGAAAAAATGATGTTCATAATACATGGGATCCTGTTTGTCACGATCTTTTTATGGATAACGGAACGCAATTCAAGGACATGAAAGTCATTGACGGAACGGGAAAAGAAGTGAAACTTACATTCCCGAACGGAATGATCAGCTGGCTGTCCGATCAGTCGCTGGAAAACAGAAAGAGTGAAGAGGGCAATAATTTTTTTGCAAAGATTCTTACTCTTTTCAAGAACTTCATCAGCATTTTCCTTTCGATATTTAAATAAAGGCAATAGACAGACCTGCTGAACTTTCTCAAAAATCGGCAGGTCTGATTTTTTCTGTTTCTGCGGACACTTTGCGTTCATTTTACGTCTTACTATATGAAACCGGTTGAAAAACGCATACAGAAAGCTGTATACTGAAAATGAAAGGACGAAAAGCTTATGGCAATCATCAAAAATGAAGCGGTTGTTGATCTTACGCAGTACAGTTCAGCGGCTCTTTCCAAAATCACCTCTATGACCAATGTTGCGCTTGTGCTGCTTCCTGCGGGCGCACCGGAAGAATACTATGAAGCGTATGCACAGATCAAAAAGGCAAACATTGCAAACACCATTCAGATCCCCTCCGGTAAAATTGTCACACAAGTCAACGGAACAACGGTTATCACGGCGCAGGAGGTTCCCGAAAACGCTGTTGTCATTTCCAACGGTATCATCGTGCTCAAGGGTTTTGACGATTACAAGGGTGACGGCGGATTTTACGTTAACGGAATTCTTGCCAAATCGAAGAACTGCGCCGCCAAAATTCACTCCAGCAACGGAATAACCATGACAATGCCCGACGACGATTTTGAATGCAGTATATGGGGAGACTCGGTAACGGTTGACGAAGATATGCTTCGACACCTTAAAGACAAAACGTTAATTATCTGCGGCAACAAGCTTTTTCTTGACAGAAGCGTCAGCGAGCAACTGATTGAAGAAAAGGATATCCGGTTTTTGTCCGGGTACAAAATCATTGCTCCGAAAAAAATCATCGGCTGTGTCAAAGCACGTTCTACCGTCGGATTCAGTATTGTCGAGGCAGAGGAGTATGCAAAATATCCGAGCCGGAAAGAAGAAGTCCTTGCCGATTCAGGTCAGCAAAAGAAGCGCCGCC
>JBJFHV010000182.1:0-2604 GCA_051894015.1 Acutalibacteraceae bacterium
GCAAAAACGCCCTTTGCACTCTTGCCGTATGTCCAGACATAGGTATTTCCGTTCCAGGTGTCACCCTGATAGCGAAGCGACTTGTGCCAGTTCGTATCAAGGAACGCGTTTCTGACCGTTTCCGAGCTGTACGCCGCATTCTGATTCGGGCAGTAAATGTCGGTGGAAGCTTTCAGCTTAGAGAGCTTGAAATCAAGGGTTGTCGAATCGGTGCCGAAGAACGGAACCATGGCGTGATAATTGTCGCCCCAGACCGCCTTGATAGCATTGATTCTTGCGTCGAAATCAGCCGTATCGGCATCGCTTGCCCAGCTCGGTTCGTCCCACGGGTAGAAGAACGCTTTTTCTTCAAGCTCGCTGTTACCGACTACGATATTTTTATACTTGATAATTGATGCGGCGGCTGACTGACTGCCATAGCTGCCCTCAACAGGAACCATGAACATACTGCGTCTCGTGTCCGCCATGAGAAGCTCGGCCCCCTTTGCGTCATCGTCAATCACATAAGCCGGGATTTCATAAGAATTGACGCCGTGCTCCAAAAGAAAATCATCCCATCCGGAAAGGATTTCCTTAGCAAGCTCTCTGTCTTCGGCAATCACCTTGCCGTTTTCAAATCTGACGCCGGACAGCCTAAGGAAGCCTGACGTTGTGTCATAGCCCGACGCCGAGTTATAAAGACCGCAAAGATAGGTGGAAAGGTGCCCTTCGGGAAGCGCAAAGTTCCAGACTCTTGCCGTCATTTTGGTTGTATTGAGTACGCCGTTTTCGTCTGACAAGGTTACGGTTGCCGTGTAGTCACCGGGTGTCTGCGTGTCCGACGATTTCAGCTCAACATAGAACATATTGCTTTCGTTCTGTACGGTCTGAACGCCCTCTCCGGTGTACGGAACCAGCGCTTCGGCAAACTTATCCGAAGTGAAGCCCTCGGGATTCATATAGACCTCATTATAGACCTTTGCCGAAAGCTCTTCACCGTCTGCATTCAAAAACGGTGAAACGGAAATATCGAGGGTTCTTCCGCTTGCGGCTTTTTCGTAAAAGTAAACCTGAAAGCCCTCGTATTCATTTTGGGCAAGGTAAACGATTCTGCCGCCGTTATAGCCCGGAAGCCATTGCCATTCGATATGGTTGGAGTTTGTCCCGTACCGTAAATCGTAGCTCGATTTATTCGCCTGAATGTCTGAATAGGTGTAAATCAAGCTGTAATCGTCCGCCGCAAAGGCTGACATCGGCGCCATAACGCCGAAAATCAGAACGGCGCACAAAAGTACGGATATGACCTTTCTCATAAAATTCACCCTTTCGGTTCATTTTTCCTTACATTCACTTGTGCAAGGATCAATATTATGATAGCAAAAGCCAACAGGCATTGCAATAGATTTAAGACTAAAACATGAAAATTATTAACTAATCATGAACAGATGTCGCTGAAATCCTAATAAGACACCTCCGAAGAATATTGCTCGTTTGAGAGAGCCGATTCTTTGGAGGTGATTTTCTATGAAGTGACGAACGATTTTTTTGATTATTATATTTCAAAAGTTCACTGAAAACTAAACATATACAAGGACTTTAAAAACTAAGGGAATGAAAGTTCTCTGCTTTTGTTTTCAAACCCGTCGTTTAATTATTTATTTTATAAACGGCATAGGCAAGAATGCTTCCGTTAACAAAATCACAGGCGTTTACAATAATAAAATCGTCGTAAACCTGGTTGAAAAGCCCCTCGGACAGTTCCAAAGGCTTTGAGGTCTGAAGCGGTTCGGTAATTCCTGTGGTTCTCGGAGCCGAAGTACTGGAAACATGTACCATCGTTGCTGTTGTGCCGCCGTAGTCGGTTATATTAAGGCGAGGGTTATATTTTTCAAGGTTGTATGCCCAGTGGGAGTGACCGTTGAACCAGATGACATTTTTGTACTGCGTAAGGAGATTGCGAAAACGTTTTTCGTCCTTGTTTCCTTTATAATAGGGAAGTGTATAGGAAATACCGTAGTCGTTTACAAGATTTCCTTCGCCGAGGAAAGGATTGCCGTCGGGCGCATTCAGAAATGTATGAAAATAAAGATACACGCGTCTGTCTTGGTAAGTATCAAGCTGTTCGGCAAGCCAGTCAAGCTGACCGTTGGTAAGAAGTGCGATACCCGGAGCGTATTTGTCGCTCATCTGACTGAGAAAGATGAAAACATCACCATGAGTTTCACTGCCCGAATAAACGAAGTCGTAACCGTTGTCTGATTTTGCAAGAACACCGTTGCGGCTTTCCTGTGTAAAAACGCCGGGGTTTACATTTGCGTTCCAGGCGTCGTAGCTGAATTTGCTCTTACAGTCATGGTTGCCCTTGCAGGAAAAAACAGGAAAATCAAAGCCGGAGTTAATACGGTTAAACGATTCATAAGACGCCGCCTCTCCCTCGTTGGATATGTCACCGGCAACACCAACGATAGAAACGCCCAGTTCATTCACAAAATTCAACGCCCTCGGATAAGAAATTTCGGAATCATCCCCGCCTGATGTGGAATAACGGTTAAAATGCACATCGCTAAGCGATGCGAAGCTGTAGGTTGCTTCGCCGTAGTCGGGAATTTTGCTGTCGGGAATGGG
>JBJFHV010000183.1:0-12976 GCA_051894015.1 Acutalibacteraceae bacterium
AGACGGACATTTTTAAAAAAGATCTTAGGTGACGGAAATGACCGATAAAAAGGAAATCGGCGACAAGGGAGAAGACTTTGCCGCCTCGTATTTTCAAAAGCTGGGCTATGAGATCAAGGCAAGAAACGTTCATTCCCGCTACGGTGAAATCGACCTGATCGCGGAAAACACGGAAACGGTCATATTTGTCGAAGTCAAAACCCGAAGCCACGACAGCCTTGACAGAGCCGCCGATGCGGTCACACCCGCTAAACAAAGAAAAATTGTCCTGACGGCTTTACAGTATATCAGCGAAAATCACTGCGAAAAAAATTTAAGATTTGATGTTTTCGAGGTCTATCACACAAACGGACGGATATATAAATTTAATAATATTGAAAATGCGTTTGAAGGGTCGGATTTCGGTGACGGACTTGGCTATTATTGATTTACATTGTGACACGGTGAGCCGTGCGCTTGACGAAGGCTTGAAGCGAAACGACAGGCGGCTTGCGTTCCGGTCGTTTGATTTTTTGGATCAGACACAGGTTTTTGCTCTTTTTGTTGACGATCAATACAGAGGCGAAGCGGCGGAAAAACGGACGGAAAGCCTTTACCGCTTTTATCTTTCGGGCTTTAAGAGTTCGAAGAATTTTAAAGCTTTGCTGTCGATCGAAAACGCCGCCGCTCTGGGCGGAAAAATCGAAAACGTGAAAAAGTGGGCCGACAGAGGATGTAAAATGATGACGCTTACCTGGAACGGAGAAAACGAGCTATCTTACGGTGCAGACTGCGACGAAGGCGGACTGAAACCGTTCGGAAAGAACGTAATAGGGGAGATGGAAAGGCACCGAATTGCGGTCGATCTGTCTCATATTAATGAAAAAAGCTTTGCGGCGGTTCTTGATACGGTTTCCCGTCCTTTTATATTGTCCCACAGCTGTTGCTACAGTGTAAAGGAGCACAGGCGAAACGTGAAGGATTGGCAGTTAAAAGAGCTGATTGCCTGCGGTGGTATCATCGGGCTGTGCTTTTATCCCGAATTCTTAGGCGACGATGTGTTTGAAAAGTTGTACGAGAATATTGCACATATTGCTGACCTCGGCGGTGAGAAAAGTATCTGTCTCGGGAGCGATTTTGACGGTGCGAAAATGGACAGAAAGCTTTCAAGTACACTCGATTTGCCGCGCCTTTATGACTATTTAAACAAAAGAGGACTTTCTCAGTCGCTTCTTCAAGGAATATTTTACAAAAATGCCGGAAATTTTTTCAAAGGGTTTTACAACTGAAAAAAATTATGATAAGATAAGACGAATGCAAAAACCACGGAGGAATATTTATGCTTTACACAAGTACAAGAAATAAAGAGATTCATGTTTCTTCCTGCGAAGCGATCGCAAGAGGCATCAGCGAGGACGGCGGACTTTTCGTTCCCGAAGAAATTCCGGCAATCAGCCCTGAATTTATCGAAAGCCTTGTCGGACTCGATTATATTTCGAGAGCCAAAAAAGTGCTTTCGCTTTATCTGACGGATTTCACCGAAGAAGAAATTGATTACTGCGTCAACGGCGCTTATAAAAAGGGCAAGTTCAGTTCGGACAAGGTGGCCTGCGTGAAAAAAATCGCCGACGGCGCCAATGTTCTCGAGCTTTGGAGAGGTCCGACCTGCGCCTTTAAGGATATGGCGCTTCAGCTTCTTCCGTATCTGCTGACCGTTGCGGCGAAGAAAACCGTTGCCGATAAGACAATCGTCATTCTCGTTGCCACCTCGGGCGATACCGGAAAAGCTGCTTTGGAGGGCTTCAAGGATGTACCTGGAACCAAAATCATGGTCTTTTACCCGAATGACGGTGTAAGCCCTATGCAGAAGCTTCAGATGGCGACCCAGCAGGGAAACAATGTCTGTGTCTGCGCAATCAACGGAAACTTTGACGATGCACAAAGCGGCGTCAAGAAGATTTTCACCGACAAAGCCGTTGCCGAAAAGCTCAATGAAAACGGCATGATGTTCTCCTCGGCAAACTCCATCAACTGGGGCAGACTCGTTCCGCAGATTGTCTATTATATCAGTGCCTATGCCGATCTTATTGAAAACGGAACCATCAAAAACGGTGACGAAATCAACGTGGTTGTTCCGACGGGCAACTTCGGAAACATTCTTGCCGCGTATTACGCCAAGAGAATGGGACTTCCTGTTAAAAAGCTGATCTGCGCTTCGAACGCCAACAACGTTCTGACCGATTTTCTTAAAACCGGCACCTATGATAAAAACAGAAAGTTCTTCACGACGACTTCTCCGTCGATGGATATTCTGATTTCCTCGAATCTTGAAAGACTTTTGTTCCATCTGAGCGGCGAGGACGACAGTGTGATCCGAGAGTGGATGGGTGAGCTTGCCGAGAACGGCAAATACACCGTAAGTGATGAAGTCAAAGCTCAGGTTCTTGACCTTTTTGAAGCCGGTTACTGTGATGATAAAGCCACGGCGGAAACGATCAACAGCGTCTTTAAGGGCGGCTATCTTTCCGATACGCATACCGCCGTTGCGCTGAGAGTATATGAGGATTATGTCAAAGCGACGGGAGACAAGACCGAAACCGTTGTTGCTTCCACCGCAAACCCGTATAAATTCTCCGCCGCTGTTTTAAAGGCTGTCGGCGACAGCATACCCGAGGGTGCGGATGAATTTGAGCAGGTGAAGCTTCTTGTTTCTGAAACCGGCGAGCCTTGTCCGCCGCAGCTTGCCGACCTTAAGAGCAAGACGGTGAGATTCAAGGACTGCTGTGAAAAGGACGAGATGATTACCAAAGTTTACGAAATGCTCGGCATAAAATAAGATGATGAAGCCGCACACGGCATGACAACCGCCGACCGTGCCGGCTTCTTTCTTCTTTAATATCTTTTAATGGCTTCTTTAATGTAGCCTTTAGCTATCTGTCTATAATTTTAAAAAACGGAGGTGCTGACTTGTCGCTTTTTGCAATCGGAGATACCCATCTTTCTTTCGGCGTGGATAAACCTATGGACATTTTCGGCGGCTGGTCGGACTACACCGAAAGGCTCGAAAAAAACTGGCGGGCTGTTGTCTCTGACGACGACACCGTTGTGATTGCCGGCGATATTTCGTGGGCGATGAAATTAGAAGAGGCGAAAGCCGATTTTGCCTTTTTACATTCCTTGCCGGGGAAAAAGCTGATTATGAAAGGCAATCACGACTACTGGTGGCAGACCAAAAAGAAGCTCGATCTGTTTCTTGCGGAAAACGGTTTTGACACGATCGAAATTCTTTTCAACAACGCTTCTCGGGTCGGCGATTTTACCGTCTGCGGAAGCCGCGGCTGGTTCTATGATGCCCAGACCGAAGCTGACCAAAAGGTGATTTTGCGGGAAGCTGGACGGATCCGGCTTTCGACCGACTGTGCAAAACAGCTCGGCGGTGAACCGATCCTTTTTCTTCATTATCCGCCGCTGACAAATGAGCAGTGTTGCCGGGAAATCGTCGATACGATAAAAGAAGCCGGCATCAAGCGCTGCTATTACGGACATCTTCACGGTGCTTCGACACTTTTTGCCTATCGCGGAGAGTTTGAAGGGGTGAAATTCGACCTTGTTTCTGCCGATTTTTTGAAATTTTGTCCTAAATTAGTTGAAAAATTTTAAAAAAGGTATGGTAATTTCGAAAGAATGCTGTTATAATACAACGGTATGCAATTTTGACGGAACACTCCGTCGTAAGTAACAAAGTTAGGAGATAAAGTAAATGAGTTTAAAATCATCTACCAAGCAGGACAAACCGAATCTTTATTCACTTGAAATCACCGTATCCGCTGAGGACTTCCAGAAGGCGCTGAACAAGGCTTTCGGCAAGGTGAAGAACCGTATTTCAATCCCCGGCTTCCGTAAGGGCAAGATCACCCGCAAGATGGCGGAAACCTTTTACGGCAAGGAGTTCCTTTATGAGGACGCTCTTGAAATCTGCTATCCCGAAACCGTTGAAGCCGCTATCACCGAATCCGGCCTTGACTTTGTCGGCACGGGTAAGGCTGACGTCAAGAAGATGAGCGAGGCTGAGGGCGTTGAAATCGAGCTTGAGGTTTATGTTAAGCCCGAAATCGAAGTGAGCGCTTATAAAGAGCTCAAGGCTACCAAGCAGAAGGTTGAAGTAACCGACGAGGAAGTTGAAAACAAGATCAAAGAGCTTGTTGAAAGAAACGTAAGAATCGTTCCTGTTGAGGACAGAGCTGCCGCAGACGGCGATATCACCGTAATCGACTTTGAAGGCTTTGTTGACGGTAAGGCTTTCGACGGCGGTAAGGCGGAAAGCTACGAGCTGACTCTCGGTTCGGGTTCGTTCATTCCCGGCTTTGAAGATCAGATCGTCGGTCACAATGCCGGTGAAGAGTTTGATGTAAACGTCACCTTCCCCGAGGATTATCAGCCGAATCTTGCCGGTAAGCCTGCCGTATTCAAGATCAAGCTTCATGAAATCAAGTCTAAGCAGTATCCCGAAGTAAACGATGAGTTTGCTCAGGACGCCGCTGACTGCGATACCGTTGATGCGCTCAAGAAGAGCCTTTCCGATGAAATCAAGGAAAAGAAGAACAATGACAACGAAAGCGATATCGAACAGCAGCTTCTTGATAAGCTTGCCGATAACGTAAAGGGCGACATTCCCGAAGTGATGTATGAAAACGAGGTTGACAATCAGCTTCGTGATATTCAGTACAGACTTTCTTCTCAGGGTATGGACTTCAATATGTATCTTCAGTACACCGGCATGACGGTCGAAGATTACAAAGAGCAGATCAAGCCTTCGGCTGAAAAGAATGTTAAGGTTCGTCTGGCTCTCGAAAAGATCATCGAGCTCGAGTCTCTTGAGGTTTCCGACGAGGAAGTTGACGAAGAGTATGAGAAGGTTGCCAAGCAGTACGGTATGGAAAAGGACGACGTCAAGAAAGCCGTTGCCGAAGATACCGTCAAGAGCGACCTGAAGATGAGAAAGGCCGTCAAGTTTGTCAGAGATAACGCCAAGGTTACAACAGCCAGAAAGCCCAAGGCTGCAAAGGAAAAGGCTGAGGACAAGGCAGAAGCTTCTGAGGACAGCACAGCCGAATAATCACTGTGTTTAAACCGTGCCCGCACGGACAAAACTTAATTTATCATTATGTGTTTCATGGAACTGTCGGTTAAGTCATTGCCGTCAGTTCCATAGTCAGCTATATGAACGGAGGAATTATTATGGCATTAGTACCTTATGTAGTTGAACAGACAAACAGAGGAGAACGTCAGTATGATATCTTCTCGAGACTTTTGAATGACAGAATCGTTGTTCTTTCGGACGAAGTAAACGACGCCACGGCAAGCCTTGTTGTCGCGCAGCTTCTTTTCCTGGAAAGTCAGGACTCCGAAAAAGACATCAGCTTTTATATCAACAGCCCCGGCGGCTCTGTTACGGCCGGTATGGCAATTTATGACACCATGCAGTACATCAAGTGTGACGTTTCCACGATTTGTATGGGTCTTGCCGCAAGTATGGGTGCTTTTCTTCTCTCTTCCGGCGCAAAGGGCAAGAGATTTGCCCTTCCGAACAGCGAAATCATGATCCATCAGCCCTCGGGCGGTGCACAGGGTCAGGCAACCGACATTAAGATTGTTGCCGACCACATTTTAAGAACCAAGAAAAAACTCAATCAGATTCTTGCCGAAAATACGGGCAAGTCTATTGAAGAAATTGCGCAGGATACCGAGCGTGATAACTTCATGTCTGCCGAAGAGGCTTTGAACTACGGTCTCGTTGATAAGGTTCTTTACAAGAGATAATTTTAGAAAATCTTACGGAAAGGAACGTACACAGGTTCATATGAAACTGTGTCGATAGGCAGTTTATATGGCTAGAGATGACGACAATAAGGAAAAGACGGTGCGTTGTTCCTTCTGCAATAAAGCCCAGAATGAGGTTGCAACCTTAATCGCCGGTCCCGGCGTGTATATCTGCGATGAATGTGTTGATCTTTGCCGGTCCATTATTGATGAGGCTCCGAAGCCGAAGAAAAAGGACGGCGTAAACGATGTTTCGAGTCTTCCCAAGCCGCATGAGATCAAGGCGAAGCTTGACGAATATGTTATCGGACAGCAGGAAGCAAAGCAGATTTTAAGCGTTGCGGTTTATAATCATTACAAGAGGATTTATTCAAAGGGCACGACGGACGACGTTGAGCTTGTAAAAAGTAATATCCTGATGCTCGGCTCGACCGGCGTCGGAAAGACCATGCTCGCTCAGACGCTTGCCAAAATTCTCGACGTACCGTTTGCTATTGCCGACGCCACAACGCTTACCGAAGCCGGTTATGTCGGTGAGGACGTTGAAAACATTCTGTTGCGGCTGATTCAGGCGGCTGATTACGATATCGAAAAGGCCGAAAAAGGCATCATCTATGTTGACGAAATTGACAAGATCGCAAGAAAAAGCGAAAGCACGTCAATCACCAGAGACGTCAGCGGCGAAGGTGTTCAGCAGGCTCTTTTGAAAATCATTGAGGGAACGGTTTCGAACGTTCCTCCTCAGGGCGGAAGAAAGCATCCGCAGCAGGAATTTATTCAGATTGATACTACCAACATTCTTTTCATCTGTGCCGGTGCTTTTGACGGCATCGAAAAGATCATCGAAAACCGTATGGGCAATTCGGGGCTTGGCTTCGGTGCCAAAATCCGCACGAAGGAAGAGGTTGAGTCAAGCAAGCTGATTCAGAAGGTTGTTCACCACGATCTTGTCAAATACGGAATTATTCCCGAGCTTGCCGGTCGTCTTCCGATTATCACGGCTTTGAACGCTTTGGACAAGACCGCGATGATCAAAATTATGACAGAGCCGAAAAATGCAATTGTGAAGCAGTATCAATATATGTTCAGGCTCGACGGAATCGATCTTGAGTTCACCGATGATGCACTCGAAGCGATAGCCGAAAAGACGCTCGAATATAACACGGGAGCGAGAGGTCTTCGTTCTGTGTTCGAAAAGGTTCTCGGCGGTTATATGTATGATCTTCCGTCTGACAGTTCGGTAAAATCGCTTACGATCACTGCCGACAGCGTAAACGGAACGGGCGAGCCTATTATGTTAAAGGCTTCTTCGTCGGAAACGGAAGACGGTAAGCCAAAAAGTATTTTACCGAAAAAACAAAAAGCACAATAAGTATTGACAATTCATATCAATATATGGTAAAATATTACGGTAAAAATCACGTGGGGGTCTAAAAATGACAGCGTTACAATATGTTTTAGCAATTATCATTATCCTTTTATCGGTCGCAATTACCGTTCTTGTCATGCTTCAGGAAAGCAAGCAGGAGGGTCTTTCGGGCGCAATCGCCGGTGCCGCCGATAACTTCTTCGGAAAGAATAAGGGCAGAACCATTGAAGCAAAGCTTGTTAAGCTGACGAAAGTTTCAGCCGTTGTTTTCTTCATTCTTGCGCTTGTTTCTTCTTTGCTTGTTCTCTTCGGCGCATAAAATAAGGATAATTAATATGACTTCAACACCCGATATGCATTGGCATGGTCGGGTGTTTTACCTTTTTCTTGATTTTTTACTGTTCTTGGGTTATACTTTATAAGTAAAATTATGCCTTGTTTGTTAGTCTGTCAAGGTGAAACGGAAGTGATGATTTGTGGATACAAAAGACTTATGCTTTTTTCTTTCGGGCAAGTCGGGAACAAGCGGAGACGAAGCCGAAGCCCGTGACTGTGCCGAAAGAGAACTGAAAAAATATATGGTAACAAGAACCGACGCACTCGGCAATCTCATCGGTACGGTCGGCTCAGGGAAGATCAATATTTTACTTGACGCTCATATGGATACGATCGGTCTTGTGATAAGGGGGATTGACGAAAACGGTTTTTTGCTGTTTGACAAGGTCGGCGGCGTCGACGCCCGTGTACTTATCGGAAGTGAAGTAAAGGTTCTCGGGAAAAGAATGTTAAACGGTGTTGTTTGCTCCACACCGCCGCATCTTTCTTCGAGCTCGGATCAGGAAAAGGAACTCGATATCCGGAAAATGGCGATCGATGTCGGTCTTAATAAACAACAGGCACAGTCGGTTGTCGAAATCGGAGACAGAGCCGTCATTTCTGCCGGTCAGCTTTCTCTTTTAGGTGATAAAATTGCCTCCCCGTGGCTTGATGACCGTTGCGGAGCGGCGGCTGTCATAAAAGCCGTTGAAGCAGTTTATGACAAGATTAAAAATGTTCGTGTGACAGTTCTTCTTTCCTGCGGTGAAGAGGTCGGCGGCTTCGGTGCCAAGACAGGCGCGTTTTCCTGTGACGCCGATTATGCAATAGCGGTCGATGTCGGCTTCGGGGCGGATAACGTAACGCCGAAAGACGAAACAATCGAGCTGTCAAAAGGCCCGTCAATCGGTCTTTCGCCCGTTCTGGACCGTGAATTCGGAAAGAAGCTTGTAAGCATCGCAAAGAATAAGAATATTCCGTACCAGCACGATGTGATGAGCGGAAGAACCGGAACAAATGCCGATCATATCAACATTTCAAAAGGCGGCGTAAAAACGGCCTTGCTGTCAATTCCGCTTCGCAATATGCACACACCCGTCGAGGTAATCAGCATACAGGATATTGACAACACGGCGAGACTGATTGCTGAATTTATTTTGGAAACGGACGGTGAAGCCAGTGCTTGAGACACTGAAAACACTTTGTGAGCTGAACGGAACCTCCGGCCGTGAGGAAAATATCAGAAACTATATTATCGGACAGATTCAGGATAAATGCGAATATCGGGTTGATTCGCTGGGTAATGTTTTAGCCTTTAAAAAGGGCAAAAAACGACCGAAGAATAAGGTTATGCTGACCGCACACATGGACGAGGTCGGCTTTATCATCACATACATTACCGATGACGGCTATTTAAAATTTGACTGTGTCGGCGGGATCGACGAAAAGGTGATCGTCGGCAGAAACGTAACCGTCGGCGAAAAGGGTATCCCCGGCGTGATCGGACTGAAAGCCGTTCATCTTTGCGAGAGTGACGAGCGCGAAAAGGTGCCGAAGGTCAAAAATCTGTATATTGATATCGGCGCGGATTCAAAACAGCAGGCCGAGCAATACGTTGAAATCGGCGATGCGGCCTATTTTATGTCGGCGTTTGAAAGCCTAGGTGAAAACAAAATCAAGGTGAAAGCGATTGACGACCGTTTCGGCTGCTGTGTGATGCTGAAGATGATTGCAGGAGAGCTTGAATATGATACACACTTTGCTTTTCTTGTTCAGGAAGAAGTCGGTCTCAGAGGAGCCGGTGCGGCGGCTTTTTCGGTTAAGCCGGATTATGCCGTTGTTATCGAAGCGACGACAGCCGCCGATGTTGCCAATGTAAGCGGCGCGGATCGTGTGTGCTGTCAGGGTGAGGGCGCCGTTGTTTCATTTATGGACAGATCGACGGTTTACGACCGTGAACTTTATAAAAAAGCTTTTCAGCTTGCCGCGGAGAACGGAATTGCGATACAGACCAAAACGGCGGTTGCCGGCGGCAATGATGCCGGAGCGATTCATAAGTCGAATTCCGGAATCCGGACACTGAACGTGTCGTTGCCGTGCCGATATATCCATTCCGCGACGAGCGTAGCCGACACAAGAGATATGGCGTCGTGCTATGAGCTTGTTAAGCTGTTGAGCGAGGACTTTGCCAATGCTTAAGCTTGTTGAAGAAAACGACGAGAAGCGGTTTTCCGAATTTTGTCGTCCGTTTGCGCTTGGTATCAGAATGCGCTGCCTGCTTTCGGCATACGGCACAGCGTCTTCGCTTGTCCGATTCTGGCTCGGTGAAAATAACGGTAAAATTACTTGTGCAGTCTGTCTTTTCGGCGGATCGGCGACGGTTATCATGCGTGATGATGCTTTGGTTTCAGAGCTTTCGGCTTTTTTGAATGCTTTTGATTTTACGGATTTATGTGCTCAGGGTGATACGCTTGAAAAGCTTGGTTTTAAGCCGGATTATTCAAAAAGAATGTTTTGGTATACCGATCCTCTTTTGGCTGACTACGAAAAAGCACAGACAGGTTATGAGGATTTGTCGGAAGTTTACGCTTTGATTGCCCGTGCCATTCCCGGCTCATTTTCGGCCGAAAGAGAGGCTTATCTCAGTTGGCTTTCCGATTTCACATTCAGAAGCCGCAGGAGGCTTGCACGGCTGAAAACGATTGCGAACGATGAAACTTTGCTGTCCTGTGCGCTAACGGCCGCCGAGTGCTCCGACGGGGCGATAATCAGCGGTGTTGCCTGTGACGAAAAGGCAAGGGGACAGCATCTCGGACAAAGAACCGTCAGAACGATAGCCGACGAGCTGTCAGGTGAGGGCAAAACGGTTTATGTGATTGCCCTCAACGAGGAAGCGTCAAGCTTTTATCTGAAAACCGGTTTCTCGTTTTGCGATACGGTTTCATACATAGAAAGGAAAAACTGATGTTTGAATTTAACGAAAAAATTACTGAACTTTCCGAAAAAGCCAAAGAGCTTTGCGCTTCCGCCTTTTCGGAAATCGATCAGATAACCGAATATAATCAGCAGAAAATGCTGAGAGCTTTTATTGACAATCATGTCAGTGAGAGTGTCTTTGCCGAATCGACAGGCTATGGCTATTCCGACCGCGGCAGAGAAGTACTTGAGCGTGTTTTTGCCGATGCGTTCGGCGCAGAGGACGCTCTGGTACGGTATCAATTTACCTGCGGTACCCATACGCTTGCCGTTGGTCTGTTCGGACTTTTAAGACCGGGAGACACAATGCTTTGCGTCAGCGGAACGCCGTACGACACCATTCAGCCGGTTATCGGCATTTCAGGCAACGAAAATAACGAAGGCTCCCTGCGTGACTTTGGCATCACATATAAGCAGGTGGATCTGAAGTCCGACGGAACGCTCGATTTTGAAGGAATTGAAAGAGCCGTTAAACGCGAACAGCCTGCAATGGTATATATTCAGCGTTCCCGCGGCTACAGCCTGCGTCCCTCGATTTCCGTTGATGAAATCGGTAAGGTCGCAAAAATTTCCAAGGAAAACTCGAACGCTGTAGTGTTTGTTGACAACTGCTACGGTGAATGGACCGAGAAAAAGGAACCGACCGAGGTTGGGGCGGATATCATTGCCGGTTCTTTGATTAAAAATCCGGGCGGCGGAATCGCCAAAACCGGCGGTTATATTGCCGGCAAGAGAGAGCTTGTCGAGAAATGTGCCTACCGTCTGACCTGCCCCGGAATCGGCGGAGAAGTCGGCGCAACGCTCGGGCACACAAGAGAGATGTTCCTCGGCGCCTTCAATGCGCCTCATGCGGTCGGCGAAGCGTTGAAAACCGCAGCGTTTACTTCGGCACTGTTTTCTTTGATGGGCTTTGACACGACGCCCGGATATAACGAGACAAGACATGACATTATTCAGGCCGTGAAGCTTACGAACGAAGAAAATCTGATCGCTTTTTGCCGGGGTCTTCAAAAAGGCTCGCCGATTGATTCTTTTGTCGTTCCCGAACCGTCCGATATGCCCGGTTACGACAGTAAGGTGATTATGGCCGCCGGTGCGTTTACATTAGGTTCAACGATTGAAATTTCCGCCGATGCACCGCTTCGGGAACCGTTTGCCGTCTGGCTTCAGGGCGGACTGAATTTTCACAGTGCCAAGGTTTCGGTCATGTCGGCGGCTTCGGAGGTGTTAAAAATCAATGGGAAGCTTTAAAAAATTTGATAATGACACGCTGTTTTTACTCAGCGAAAATCAGTTTAACGACAGCAAGGAATATTATGAATCGGTCAAGGAAACACTCAAGCAGAAAGCCACTGTACCGATGCGTCATATCTGTTCGGATCTGAGCGAACGGCTTTTTGAAATTGATCCGCAGATGAACCTGATCCCGACGAAAATGGTTTCGAGAATACGGCGCGATACGCGTTTTTCGAAGAATAAGCATTTGTATCGCAGTAATATGTGGGCAATGTTCATGCGCGACAAGCATAAGTGGCGGTATAAGCCGTGTATGTGGTTTGAAATTACGCCGGGCGGTTATGATATGGGTGTCGGTCTTTTTGACTGTGAGCCTGCTCTCATGGCAAAATACAGGGAAGCAATCCTCGAAAATCCCAAGCTTTTCAAAAAGGCTGTCAAGAGTGCTCTTGATTCTGGCGCGATTGCCGATTATGAATGCTATAAAAAGCCGAAGCCGGGGGATGTACCCAAGGCGCTTTCCGACTACTACAACGCGAAATATATTTATTTTATTAAGCATAATGATAATTTGCAGCCGCTCTTTGACGGAACGGTCATTGAGGAATTGTTTGCGGCTGTTGATGCGTTCGAGCCGATGTATCGGTTTTTACTGAATGTAACCGACAAAATGACTGCGGAGAAAGGGAGATAATTTTATGACGAAGAAAGAAGTATATAAGAAGCTCAAAAGCGGCACCGATATCCGAGGCGTCGCCGTTGAAACGCAGAACAGTCCCGTTGAGCTGACAAATGAAGCGGTGTTCGATCTGACGGCGGGTTTTTGTCTTTGGCTTTATGAAAAAGGAATCAAAAGCGCAAGCAAGATTTCCGTCGGTCATGACTCGAGAATATCGGCGGAAAGAATCAAAAAGCAGGTGATCCGGGCACTTCTTGCTTTCGGCTTCCATGTCTGCGACTGCTCTCTTGCGTCAACGCCTGCGATGTTTATGACAACGGTTGATCTCGGTTGTGAAGCGGCTGTTCAGATTACGGCAAGTCACCATCCGTTTGACCGCAACGGGCTTAAATTCTTTACCAAAAACGGCGGACTCGACGGGTCGGATATCGAAAAGCTCATTGAAATTGCCGGTGATTACCGTCTCCCGGATTCTGTGAAAACCGGAAGTGTTGAAACGGTCGATTATATGTCGGTATATTCGAAACGGCTCCGGGATATGATTTGCCGTGAGGTCAATGCCGAAAACTATGAAAAGCCGCTTGACGGTTATAAAATCGTGG
>JBJFHV010000184.1:0-2583 GCA_051894015.1 Acutalibacteraceae bacterium
GAGCACGCCATCATCAAAAAGCTGAAAGAAAACAAGGATATCGAAGAAATTTTTGCCCTGCCCGGAAACGGCGGCATGAAGGACGATGCTACGCTTGTTCCTGTCGGAGCCAAGGACATTGACGGCATTGTGAGTTTTGCAAAAGAAAACCAGATTGATTTTGCCGTGGTTGCACCTGACGATCCGCTTGTGTTGGGCGCCGTTGACGCACTCGAGGCAATCGGTGTGCCGTGCTTCGGACCGAAGAAGAACGCCGCCATTATCGAGGGAAGCAAGGTCTTTTCCAAGAACCTGATGAAAAAATACGGCATTCCGACGGCACAGTACGAAGTCTTTGACGATATGGAAAAGGCGCTTTCCTATCTTGATTCCGCTCCGATTCCGACGGTCATCAAGGCGGACGGACTTGCTCTCGGTAAGGGCGTTATCATCGCCATGACAAGAGACGAAGCCAAAGACGCTGTCCGTTCGATGATGGAAAACAAAATCTTCGGCGAAAGCGGAAGCCGTGTCGTGATCGAAGAATTTTTAGAGGGTCCCGAGGTCTCAGTGCTTTCCTTTACGGACGGAAATGTGGTCGTTCCGATGATTTCCTCCATGGATCATAAGAGAGCCCACGACAACGACGAAGGTCTGAACACCGGCGGCATGGGAACGGTTGCGCCGAACCCGTATTATACAAAAGAAATCGCCGACGAGTGCATGGAAAAAATCTTCCTGCCGACCATAAACGCAATGAAAAATGAGGGCAGAGAATTCAGAGGCTGTCTCTATTTCGGCCTGATGATTACCAAGGACGGCCCGAAGGTGATCGAATATAACTGCCGCTTCGGCGACCCGGAAACGCAGGTTGTTCTTCCGCTTCTGGAAAGCGATCTGTTTACGGTTATGAAGGCGACAAGCGAGGGCAGACTCAGCGAAACTGAGGTAAAATTCAGCGAGGAATCCGCTTGCTGTGTGATCGTCGCTTCGAAAGGCTACCCCGTCAAATACGAAAGCGGTTACCCGATTGTCCTTCCCGAAACCGACAGCAAGAGCGACATTTTTGTTGCCGGCGCGAAAGCGCAGGACGGAAAGCTTTTAAGTGCCGGCGGTCGTGTCCTCGGCGTAACGGCGGTTTCCGATACGCTGGAGAGCGCAATCGAAAAAGCATACGCGCTCACCGAAAAGGTAGAATTTGAAAACGGCTTTTTCCGTAAGGATATCGGACAAAGAGCCTTGAAGGCACTGAATAAATAAAATCAACGAAAGGAGATTCGACCGAAATGGTGTACCGAATTTATGTTGAAAAGAAAAAAGAGCTTGCAAACGAAGCCAAAGCACTGCTAAGTGACGCGCAGAGCTTCCTCGGAATCAAAAGCCTTAACGATGTCAGAATCATCAACCGCTATGATGTTGAAAATATCGACCCTGAGCTTTTCGAGGTCTGCAAAACGACGGTTTTTTCCGAACCGCAGCTTGACATTATTTCCGACTCTTTTGAAAGCGAGGGCGCAACGGTTTTTGCCGCCGAATATCTTCCCGGTCAGTTTGACCAGAGAGCGGACAGTGCGGCACAGTGTATTCAGATTATTTCCCAGAAAGACCGCCCGGACGTCAGAACGGCAAGAATCTATCTTCTTTACGGCGATCTGACCGCCGAAGAAGTTGAAAAAATCAAAAAATACGTGATCAACCCCGTAGAATCGAGAGAAGCTTCTCTTGAAAAAGTCAGCACGCTGAAAACCGAAACTGTTGTTCCGACCGAGGTCGCAACCCTTGACGGCTTTTTAGCTCTTGATGACGCAGGTCTTGAAAAGTTCGTTGCCGATTACGGTCTTGCGATGGATAAGGACGACATCAAATTCTGTCAGGATTACTTCAAGACCGAAAACCGTGAACCGACAATTACGGAAATTCGCATGATCGACACCTATTGGTCGGATCATTGTCGTCATACGACGTTTTTGACAACAATCGACAGCGTCAAGTTCGAAGATGAGCTTTTGGAAAAGGCTTACGAGGACTATATCAATGTCAGAAAAGAACTCGGAAGAACGAAGCCGATTAACCTGATGGATGTCGGCACGATTGCCGCAAAATACCTCAAGAAAACGGGAAAACTCGAAAAATTAGACGAATCCGAGGAGATCAACGCCTGCACCGTCAAAATCGAGGTCGAAGTTGACGGAAAAAAAGAGCCGTGGCTGCTTCTCTTCAAGAACGAAACCCATAACCACCCGACCGAAATTGAACCCTTCGGCGGCGCGGCAACCTGCATCGGCGGCGCCATCCGTGACCCGCTTTCCGGCCGTTCCTATGTTTACGGCGCTATGCGTGTGACCGGTGCGGCTGACCCCTTGAAGCCTGTTGAACAGACTCTTTCGGGTAAGCTTCCGCAGCGTAAAATTGTTACGACCGCCGCGGCCGGCTATTCCTCCTATGGCAATCAGATCGGTCTTGCCACAGGTCAGGTTGACGAAATCTATCACGACGGCTATGCGGCAAAGAGAATGGAAATCGGCGCTGTGATTGCGGCGGCTCCGGCGGAAAACGTTCGCCGCGAATGTCCGACGCCGGGCGATAAAATTATCCTCTTAGGTG
>JBJFHV010000185.1:0-2573 GCA_051894015.1 Acutalibacteraceae bacterium
CTGTTGTTCCTGCACTGAAAACAACATTACGCTAATCGGTGCTGATTTTTGTGAGCACTGCGGACACGAAGCTGATAACTGCGTATGCGGCGGTAAGTATTCGGCTTATTTTGATCATCTTGCCGCGCCGTTTGTTTATTCGGGTATGATAAAATCACGGCTTTGTGATTTTAAATTTTACGGTGAAACGAACGAAAGGGATTTCTTTGCTTACCATATGAGTGTGAAATTCAGCGAAGCCTATCCGCTTGTGAAGCCGGATATCATCACCTATGTGCCGATGACCGGGCGTGCGCAAAAGAAGAGGGGCTATAACCAGAGCCGTCTTTTGGCGATTGAGCTTTCCAAACGGCTTCTCGTGCCCTGTGATACGCTATTGGTAAAGAAAAGCGAGACAAGTCGTCAGCACGATCTTTCTGCCGAGGAGCGAACAAAGAACCTCATCGGCGCATTCGGACCGGTCAAGGAAGCAGATATCACCGGAAAAATAATCGTTCTCTGCGACGACATCAAGACAACGGGCTCGACACTTTCGGAGTGTGTAAAAGTTCTGAAACAAGCAGGAGCGAAAGAAGTGTACTGTCTTTGCGCGGCGGTTTCGGATTATTCCCCGGATCTTCATTTTTAGCGCCTTGACAACGGCGGGATTTCATAATAAAATATCATAAGGTTTTTTAGGAGGTGAATACTGTGGCCGGACTTGACGTCGGAATTGATCTCGGAACGAGCCGGACGACCGTTTATATCAAAGGTAAGGGCATCGTGATGAGTGAAAGTACGGCAATATGCTATGACTCGTATACGGACGAAGTGATTGCTGTCGGAAACAGTGCCGGGCAAATGCTTGAACGGATGCCGGACACGGTTGAGCTTTCTATGCCGATCAAAAACGGTGCGATTGCCGATTTTTCGGTTGTTCAGCAGCTTCTGACGCTGATTATCGAAAAGATCTGTAAGAACCGTATCTTCAAGCCAAATGTGATTATCAGTACACCTGCCGGAACGACGGCGATTCAGAAAAAAACAATCATTGACGTTGCCTGCGCTTCGGGTGCCGGAAAGGTCGCTTTGATCGACGAACCGGTTGCGGCGGCTCTCGGTGCCGGGATCACGATCGAAAATCCGCACGGAACCATGGTTGTCGATATCGGAGCCGGAACGAGCGATATTGCGGTGATCACGATGGGAACGATTGCTGTCTCCTCGACGTTTCCCGTTGCCGGAGACAAAATGGACGAGGCGATTTGCCAGTATCTCAAGCGTGAACGGGATATCGTCATCGGAACGCCGACCGCACGGAAAATCAAGCATATGGCCGGCTGTGCCTATCTTCCCGATGAGGAGATTGAAATGGCCGCCAACGGCAAGAATTATATCACGGGACTTCCCGAAATGTTCACCGTGACCTCAAGCGAGGTCTATCTTGCGATGCGTGAATGTATCGAGAGCATTATGGAAGAAATGAGAAAGGTTCTTGAGCAAACGCCGCCGGAGCTTTATTCGGATATATGCCACGAGGGAATTTATCTGACCGGAGGCGGCTCGTGCTTACGAGGTCTTGCCGAAAAAATGAAAGAACGGTTTCAGATCAATGTTCATGTCACACAGGACGGGGCAAACTGTGCCGCTAAGGGTGCCGGTTACGCTTTGAAAGACATGGACACGCTCGAAGATAAGGGACTGCTGTTCAAGATGAACGAAAAATTGCCGTTCGGCATGCTTTAACGCCGGCAGATATAACGAAAAAGTAAAATCTTTTCAAGCGAATAGTTTGTAAAAATTGCCCATTTGAAATAATCCCGCCTTTTTGCTATAATTATTTTATAGATTTAAAGGCGGGTGATTTTTTTGTATAAAAAGAATGATACAGTGATCTATATCGGTTCGGGTATTTGTAAAATTGAAGATGTAAGAACCGAATGTTTTTCAAAAGTCAGCGCTGAGTACTATGTGCTTCGCCCTGTATCGGAAAAGACTTCGAGATATTATGTGCCCGTCGGAAGCGAAACGGGAAAATTCACAAAACTTATTGATAAACAGGAAATTGACAGCTTGTTTTCGAATGTGAAAAATTGTGCGGATGTATGGGTTGATGACGAAAAGAAAAGAAGCGAGGTCTATTCGGAGCTGATAAAGGATACCGACAGAGTGAAAATTATCAAGATGGTCGGCGAGCTGATCGAAAGAAAAAATGAGAAAAACCCCAACGCCAAGCGGCTGAAAGCCATCGATGAGCGATTTTTAAAAGAGGGCAGGGGACTGATCGAGAGCGAACTTTCCTATGTTCTTTCAATGGAACCCGGTCTTGTCGGGTCGTTTATTTCCAAAAAACTGAAAGCCTGATCGCTTACAAGAAAATATAAAAAAATCAAAAACTTTCATTTTTCATATTGTACTTTGTATTGAACAGTTGTATAATAGTAAAAACGTGGGCTTCGGCCTTACCCAAACGGAAGGATTTGATAAAATGAACAGTAATGTAACGATTTTTGATCACCCCCTGATTCAGCATAAGCTTTCAATTCTGAGAGATAAGAACACCAGTTCAAAAGATTTTCGTGAACTTGTTTCCG
>JBJFHV010000186.1:0-2573 GCA_051894015.1 Acutalibacteraceae bacterium
ATGTTCCAGCACCTTGGGGCCGGCTATATTTCCGTCTTTATTGACATGGCCGACAATCAGAATCGGTATGGAGAGACTTTTTGCTGTCCTCATCAGCAGGTTTGTTGACTCTCTGACCTGTGCAACGCTTCCCGGTGAAGATGTAAGTTCGGTAAAATTCATTGTCTGAATGGAGTCAATGATGACTAAATTCGGTTTGGCTGAAATGATATGTTCCGATATGGCCTGAATATCGGTTTCACAAAGGATATACAAGCCTGAAGCAGAAACATTCAGTCTGTCAGCACGCAGTTTTATTTGATTATATGACTCTTCTCCGGAAACGTAGAGAATGTTCATTCGTTCACCGAGACACCGGCAAATCTGTAAAAGGATTGTTGATTTACCGATACCGGGATCGCCGCTGATTAAGACAAGAGATCCTTTTACAATTCCTCCGCCGAGAACGCGGTCGAGCTCCCCCATTCCGGTTTTGTATCTGATTTCATTGTCCGGCTTGATCTCTGAAAGCGAATACGATCTGACGCTTGCAGTGCTGATTTTTTTTGCCGTTTCTTTTATTGTCTGAAAAGTTCGGACTTCTTCCTGAAGGGTTGACCATTCACCGCAGCCC
This sequence comes from Acutalibacteraceae bacterium, assembly GCA_051894015.1. Taxonomy (GTDB): domain Bacteria; phylum Bacillota; class Clostridia; order Oscillospirales; family Acutalibacteraceae; genus UBA6857. Next base: position 614 of record JBJFHV010000186.1, read on the forward strand.
GGACATTTACCGAACCATTTCGGTGTCTCGTAACCGCATTCACTGCATACAAATACGGTTTTTGATTTTTGAGCCATTTGTTTTCACTCCTGTTTATATTTTACTTCCGGTTTCAAGATAAGCAAATATACCTTGAATGATTGCAGCGGCCATTTTGGTTTGATATTCGTCATCGTTTAAAAGCTGAGCCTCTGCACCGTTGGATAAAAAGCCGCACTCGACCATAACAGCCGGAGACTTTGCATGATAAAGCAAATAGATTTCCGAGCCGCTTGGTTTAATAAGCCGGGTGTTTTCCGGTTGTAGTTTTGAAACGATTGATGACTGAATACACTCGGCAATTTCTTTGCTTGCTTCGTTATTTTTTGAATAAAAGACCTGGGCGCCGCAGTATTTGCTTTGATCAAAATGGTTTTGGTGTATACTCAGAAAAATACTGTCAGGATATTGGTTGACAATATTCATTCTGTTGTGGATATCAGAAACCTTTTTTTCTCTTACGGTTTTACAATCGCTGTCATATATAAGCTTATCATCGCTTCTGATCATGAGCGTATCAAAACCGTACAGATTCAGAATTTCACATATTTTACGGGAAATATTCAAGTTGATATCTTTTTCAACGATTCCGCTTGAGGAAACAGTTCCGCCGTCTTCTCCGCCGTGACCGGCGTCAATAATGATCAGCGGCGTCTCGTTTTTCATTTCATTTTGAGCGGAGCTTCTCATCTGATAAATATTCAGACAAAAAACAGTTGCCGCAGCCACAATGATTGCCGAAAAACAAATGATCAGCTGTTTCAGTCCGATTGTCGCATATATCGTTTTTTTCATAACAGTTCGCCATGTGATGCACAAAAAACGCATCGTTTCCTTTCATAAAAAATGCCAATTGTCATTATAACTATTATGAAAAAACGAGTGCAATAATCACAACATATGTTTTATTATACAAAAGTTTTTAATAAAAGTAAAGAAAGACCTGTCATCTGACAAGTCTTCCGATTAAAATCCCAAAGCACCGAATAAGCCGTATGATAAAGCCGACATGATAATCCCGGCCGTTAAAACACCCACAGCAATAACCGGCAAAGAATGTTTGATCCTGATGTCAAAAATATCCGCTACTAAAGCGCCGGTCCAGGCACCAGTTCCGGGAAGCGGGATAGCAACAAATAAAAATAATCCCCATAGTCGATATTTCTTTACTTTATCGGCTTTTCTCAGTGATCGTGCTTCAAGCTTGTCGATAATTTTTTCGAACTTCTGAAAGCGTTTGAGAAAGTTGAAGATTTTCCTTATAAACAACAGTATAAACGGAATAGGAAGCATATTGCCGACATAACAGATTACAAAAGCTTTCCAAAAAGTAATATCCATAAGTTTCGCGGCAATAAGTCCCCCTCTGAGTTCAAGAACAGGCAGAAGCGATACAATAAAAGCGATTAACTCCGGCGCAATTTTTCCGTCAAGAGCCTCGACGATTGAATGAGCAATGCTTTCCATATAAATACCTCAAATATGATTATCCAACAGATACTTTTTCGCTTTGACGAGAATACGCTTATCATTTTCATAATTCAACGTTTGCATCGCGTCCTCAAACGTGAACCAACCGCACTCTTCAATCTCCTCAATCTGAAGGGTATAATCGAGCTGTGTTGTTTCCGCTAAAAATATGGCAACCGCCTTCTCTATTCTGCCTTGTATTGTATATTCGGAAAACTCGCAGAAGTCAGGATAGATGTTGATTTTTAATCCGGTTTCCTCCATAACTTCTCTGATTGCCGTATCAATTTTTGTTTCGCCGGGCTCAATGTGTCCTTTCGGAAAGCCCCAATGAGCACTGCGCTTGTTTCTGATAAGAAGATAACGGATATCGTTTTCGGGTGTTTTTCTGAAAACAACGGCTCCGCACGAGCTTTCATACAAACATTCAATTGTGTATTTGTTGCGTCCT
>JBJFHV010000187.1:0-2573 GCA_051894015.1 Acutalibacteraceae bacterium
CGCAAGACCGTTTGAGGGCGAATACCCGTTCAAAAGAACAGCAAGGCGCCACGATTTTTCACTTGAACCTCCTGAAAAGACGCTACTTGACTGTCTTTCCGATAACGGCCTTGATGTGATATCCGTCGGAAAGATTTACGATATTTTTGCCGGCAAGGGAATCACCGAAAGTCACCCGACCAAGAATAATTCAGACGGAATGAGACAAACTTCGGATATACTCAAAAAGGACTTTTACGGACTTTGCTTTGTCAATCTTGTCGATTTCGATATGGTTTACGGCCACCGGAACGACGCGATTGGTTATGCAAAAGCGCTTTCTGAATTTGACAGTTGGCTGTCCGGGTTTCTTGAGAATATCAACGAAGATGATATCGTGATGATTACGGCAGATCATGGTTGTGATCCGCTGACGGAAAGCACCGACCATTCACGAGAGTATATTCCGCTTCTGATATACGGTAAAGAGATAAAACCCGTAAACTTAGGCACACGAGAGACGTACGCCGACATCGGAAAGACCGTTGCTGAGTTTTTCGGGCTCAACTGTAATATTCGCGGTGAAAGCTTTCATGCACTGATTACGGAGGGCAAAAAATGACGGACAATGAACTGATTGAAGTTGCCAAAAAAGCGGCTGAAAATTCATATTCGCCGTATTCGGGCTACACAGTCGGTGCGGCTTTGCTTTCAAAAGACGGAAAAGTGTTCACCGGCTGCAACATTGAAAACGCCGCCTACTCGCCCACAAACTGTGCCGAAAGAACGGCCTTTTTCAAGGCTGTCAGCGAAGGCGTTCGTGACTTTTCGAAAATCGCCGTTGTCGGCGGATACAAGCTTGATTTTAAGGATTATTTTGCGCCGTGCGGTGTATGTCGACAGGTCATGAGAGAGTTTTGCGATGAAAAGTTTGTTATCTTACTCGGAAAAAACGGAAGCGAATTTCGAAAAAAGACTTTAGGCGAACTATTGCCTTGTTCGTTTTCGAATGAATCCATGATATAAAGTTCACCAAATAAAAAACATCACCGCAGCAGGAACAAATCCGTGCGGTGATGTTTTTGATTATCATAAATGCAAAACTTATTTAATCATGCTTGCAATTTCAGCGGCGAAGTTTTCTTCCTTCTTTTCGATGCCTTCGCCCTTTGCGAAACGAGTGAAGCCGGTAAGCTTGATGTCAGCGCCGAGCTTCTTTGCACAGTTAGCAACATAAGTCGCAACGTTGATGTCGCCGTCCTTAACGAAAGCCTGCTCAACAAGGCAGTTTTCCTTGTAGTACTTGGCGATCTTACCGTCAACGATTTTTGCAAGAACCTGCTCAGGCTTGTTAGCCATCTTAGGATCTTCCTTCATCTGAGCGATAAGAATTGACTTTTCGTGCTCAAGTACGTCAGCCGGAACAGAAGCAGCGTCAAGATAAAGCGGGCTCATAGCGGCTACCTGCATGGCAACGTCCTTGCCCATTTCAGAAAATTCGGGCTTTGAGGCTGTTGCGTCATCGGTATCAAACTCAACCATAACACCAACGGTTCCGCCGGCATGGATATAAGTTTCGGCAACGGTTTCTTTTCTAACGAAACGGCGAACCTTCATGTTCTCACGGATCGCAAGGAAAAGTTCCTGAACAGCTTCCTCAACGGTATTGCTTCCGCCGGAAATTGTTGTCTTCAAAAGAGCGTCAACATCAGCAGGATTCTCATCAACTACCGTCTTGGCAACTGCGTTGGCAAGTTCAACAAACTTCGGATTCTTCGCAACGAAGTCCGTCTCACAGTTCACTTCAACAAGAGCGGCAACCTTCTTTGCCTTGTCATTATAAGCAACAACGACACCTTCAGCGGCAACACGGCTTGACTTCTTAGCGGAGGAAGCAAGTCCTCTTTCTCTCAATACGTCAATCGCCTTTTCCATATCGCCGTCTGTTTCAACAAGTGCCTTCTTGCACTCCATCATTCCTACACCGGTCTTCTCACGAAGAGCCTGTACATCTTTCGCTGTAAAAGCCATAATAAATTCCTCCTAAATCAATTTCATTCAATAAAAGCCCGCATAAAAACTATACGGGCTGAAAAATTCTCAATTACTCTGCTGCTTCCTCGGCAGGTGCGGCTTCTTCCTCAGCAGCGGGAGCATTTGCTTCGCCCTGTCTGCCTTCGATTACGGCGTCAGCCATAGCACCGGCAATGAGTCTTACGGCACGGATAGCGTCGTCGTTTCCGGGAATTACATAGTCAACCTCATCGGGATCGCAGTTGGTATCTACGATGGCAACGATGGGGATACCGAGCTTATGCGCTTCGGCAACAGCAATTCTTTCTTTTCTCGGGTCAACGATGAAGAGAGCCTCAGGCTGTTTCTTCATGTTGGTGATACCGCCCATGAATTTTTCAAGCTTTTCGATTTCAAGGTTGAGCTTGATAACTTCCTTCTTCGGAAGAAGAGCAAAAGTACCGTCGCTTTCCATAACCTTGAGCTGAGCAAGTCTCTTGATTCTCTTCTGGATTGTGTTGAAGTTTGTGAGCATACCGCCGAGCCAACGTGCGTTAACATAAGGCATACCGCAGCGAACT
>JBJFHV010000188.1:0-2570 GCA_051894015.1 Acutalibacteraceae bacterium
CATAAGCTTTCTCCTTTTATATCAGTTCAATTTTAAACGAATAAGTATAGCTTTCTTTAAAATGCAAAATCTTTTTGTATTGATCGGGTGTATCCGGTCCGCAGCTTGCCGAGCCGATTCCTCTCATAAAGCCGTTAATATGAACGAACGTCTTGTCCGTATGAACAATGTCTTCAATATGCTTGGAGGAACGAAGGTTTTCTTCTTCAACATCAACGGCTTTCAAATTCAAAGCCTTGTCTAAAGCGGTAATACGAATTCCGCAACCGTTTTCCGCTGTGATTTCAGCCCATCTGACGCCGTTATGATTGCCCGATTCCTGCGGCTTGATGTTTTCGGTATACATCTTGTCCGCCGTGGTTTCGTAAATGCCCATAACGCTCTGAGCGGAAAAGTCGGAATAGCTTTCCGTCTCACCCATGCCGTAAAAGCGCACACGGTTATATCTTCCGTCAAGTGTCAGCACCAGACCGAGCTGAAGCATATCGAGCGGCTTTTTGCAAAGGCTTTCAAATGTTGCCGTTACGCATACGGCGTTTTCTTCTACGGCTTTATATATGATCTGCGTTTTGAAAAGCGGTTTGCCTTTTGCCGAAATCGTGATTTCTTCGGTCACTGAATTGTGAAACTCGTCAAATGTACCTTTGGTTTTTGTGACTTTCAGCTTGTCAAGACCTGCTTTTTTCAGTGCCGGCACAACATAAACATGATTGTCAATGACCGCCTGATACAGCATCGGTTGAAAGCCTTTCGCCCTTTCCGTCAGAACGGGACTGCCCTTACCGTCTACCGCAGAAATGAGGCTGCCGTCTTGCTTCCATTTGAAATTACCGTTCGGACAGTCAAGCGTTTTTTCGCCGTTATTGTCAGTCCACGAGTGCGGTTTATTTTCAAATTCATCTGACGGAATATATTCATGTAATACAATTTGCTCCTTGGCAAGCTCACTTCCGTCTGCCTTTGTGTATTCAATAATCAGAAACGCATCGTCCGTGTCTTCAAATTCGGGCGTGACGGGAAGCCGAAGAAAATCCTGCGGCCTGATTGTTTCATCGGTCTCAAACAAAAGCTCACTCTTGCCGTTTCTCAGCAGTGTACACGAAATACGAACGCCCTTACTATCGGTAAAGTAACCGGTGTTGCGGATATAAACGTCTCCGTTTTTTCTGTAAGCTCTCAGGGGACTGTACACATTTTTCATGCAAAGAGCACCGGACGACGGTGTCCGGTCGGGATAAAAAAGGCCGTCACAGCAGAAGTTGCCGTTATGGAGTCTGTCCTTATGATCGCCGCCGTAGGTGTACCGGTATTTTGCGGTCTCGTCATAATGCGCATGGTCCGCCCATTCCCAGATACAGCCGCCCAAAAAGCGTTCATGGCTGTAAATCACGTCCCAGTATTCCCGCAGTCCGCCGGGACCGACACCCATGCTGTGTGCATATTCGCAAAGGAAAAACGGTGCATCATAATTTCTCGGGTCCTTCCATTCGCCGTTTTTCAGCGCCCGCATATCTTCGGGGGAAGTATAAAAATGGGCAAGGATATCGTACCGTACCCGCTCGCTCCGGCAGGCAGGCTCATAATGAACGGGAATCTCCGTTTTGGTTTTCAGGTAAGCATAACAGGCGTCGAAATTCTTGATTCCGCCGGCTTCGTTTCCCATTGACCACATCACGATGCTCGGGTGATTTTTATCCCTCTCGAAAAGTGCTTCGACACGGTCAAGATAATGCTTTTCCCATTTCGGATCGTCGCTGATCAAATCCATATTTTTAATAAAACAGCCGTGGGTCTCAATATCCGCTTCGTCCACAACATAGATGCCGTATACATCACACATCGTGATAAACAGCGGATCGGGCGGATAATGAGAGGTGCGGACACAATTGACGTTGTACGCTTTCATCAGTTCAATGTCCTTTTGCAAATCCCCCGCCGTCATCGCATAGCCCCTTGTCGGGTGCGTGTCGTGGTGGTTAACGCCCTTAAGCTTGATCGGCTTGCCGTTGAAAAGATAACGGTATCCGTCCGGTCGGATTGTCCGGAAGCCGACCTTCTGACGGATAAACTGAAGCGCTTTTCCGTCCGCATACAAGGTCAGAACCAAATCATAGCAAGTGGGGTTTTCGGCGTTCCATTCGGTAACGTCAAGGCTTTTTATTTCGATTGCTTTGTCTTTGGTATTCTCCGCCTGACAGACAAGATTTCCGTTCAGATAAAGTTCAGCTTTCACAAGAACATTTTCTTTTGCCCTTATGTCCGCTTTGATAACTGCGTCGTAACCGCTCTCGGTTTTCACCGTGTTAAACTCAAAGTCAAAAAGATAAGCTTTCGGCTGTTTTGTGATATACACGTCACGGAAGATTCCGTTTTCGCGGAACATATCCTGACATTCAAGATACGTTCCCGTTGACCATTTATAAACCACGGCGACAAGCTCATTTTCGCCGTCTTTGAGTGCGTTTGTCAAGTCAAATTCACGGCTGTTGTGGCTTCCCTCGCCGTAGCCGACATAAGAACCGTTCAGATATAGGTCAAGAGACGCTCCGACACCCAGAAAGGTGATGATG
>JBJFHV010000189.1:0-2560 GCA_051894015.1 Acutalibacteraceae bacterium
GGTCTTTACAGCTGGCCCGGTGCGAGCACAACATTGAACGGCAAAATTTTGAAGCTTCATTCTTCGGCTCTTTCCGACAAAAAAGGGCATAATAAACCGGGCGAAGTGGTCGAAAGCGACTCGAAGCTGATTGTGTGCTGCGGTGATAATCAATGTCTTGAACTTCTTTCGGTTCAGCTTGAGGGTAAAAAGCGTATGAAAGCCGCCGACTTTTTGAACGGCTGCAAAATCAGCTGCGGTACGCTTCTCGGTGACTGAATTTTTAAAATAAAGGAGATTCGCTATGTTTTATTATTGGCCGGATTATTATTATATTATTCTCGTTGTACCGGCTCTGATTTTGTCCGTGATTGCGCAAATCGGAGTGAAATCAACGTATAAGCGTTACTCAAATATGCTCAACAGCCGGGGTCTTACCGGTGCCATGGCGGCGCAAAAAGTGCTTGCCTATTACGGTATTTACAATGTCCGGATCGAACAGGTGTCGGGCAGTCTGACCGATCATTACGATCCGAGAGCCAACGTCATCAGGCTTTCGACGGGTGTGTATTCGGGCTCATCAATCGCGGCTGTCGGCGTTGCTTGCCATGAGGCCGGCCATGCGGCTCAGCACGCGCAGAATTATGTCCCGATCAAAATACGCAATACTATCTTGCCGATTGCGAATATCGGCTCTTCCATGGGTATGATTCTTGCGGTTGTCGGCTATTTTTTAAGCTTCAGTTTTCTTGTTAATCTCGGTATTTTGCTGTTCGCTTTTGTTGTTTTGTTTCAGCTGGTAACGCTTCCGATCGAATTCAACGCTTCCTCAAGAGCGATTAAAGTGATCGATGAAACGGGACTGCTGGACAGCGATGAACAGCGGGGTGCGAAAAAGATGCTTGCCGCCGCTGCCATGACGTATGTTGCGTCACTTCTTGTTTCGCTGATGTCTTTGATCCGTCTGATTCTCCGATTCAATTCAAGAAGAGACTAAAAGGTGAAAACGATATGAGAGAAAATCCGAGGCGTCTTGCCTTCGATATCCTTTTAAAAATAGAAAAAGACAATGCATATTCGAATTTAACATTGGACGCCTGTTTGCCCGAAAGCGGACTTGATGCAAGGGATAAAGCCTTTGTTTCCGCTTTGGTTTACGGCGTAACGGAGCGCAGGCTGACGATTGATTATCAGCTTGCGCTGTATCTGGATAAGCCGCTGAAAAAGCTGAAACCGCAGGTGCTGATCATTTTACGGCTCGGTGTATATCAGCTTCTTTTTATGGATAAAATTCCCGACAGCGCCTGTGTAAACGAAAGCGTAAAGCTGACAAAAAGCTGCGGATGCGCGTATGCTTCGTCGCTTGTCAATGCCGTTCTTCGAAAATGCGCCAAAAACGGTCTTGTTCTTCCGAAAGAGGATTCACCGGACTACATAAGCGTCCGCTATTCCTGCCCGCCGTGGCTTTGTGAAAAATGGATCAATGAATACGGCTTGGACGATACAAAGGCTTTGCTTGATGCATCAAACGGGTGTGTCGATACCGTTGTTCGGGTCAATACGGTCAAGACTGATGCGCACTTACTGAAAAAGCTTCTTGAAAAAGAGGGCGTCAGCGTTCTCGACGGTCCGGTTGAAAATTCACTGATTATAAAAAATTACGGAAATATCGAAAATCTGACCGGCTTTCGCGACGGCCTTTTTCATGTCCAGGATACGGCGTCTCAGCTTTGTGTGAAAGCATTGAATCCGCTGCCCGGACAGACTGTATTCGATGTCTGCTCGGCGCCCGGAGGAAAGGCTTTTACCGCCGCACAGCTGATGGAAAATTCCGGCAAAGTTCTGGCTTTTGATATTTATGAGCATCGAGTGAAGCTGATTGCGGACGGAGCAAAGCGGCTTGGACTCGATATTGTTTGTGCCAAGGTCGGTGACGCTTCGCTTTTCAATCCGGAACTTCCCGAAGCCGACCGTGTTCTTTGCGACGTACCGTGCTCGGGTCTCGGCATTATCCGGCGCAAACCGGAAATCAGATATAAAGATCAAGAAAGCCTGAAAGGACTGCCCGATATTCAGCTGAAAATTCTGAAAACCGCATCCGCGTATCTGAAAAAGGGCGGCAGGCTTGTTTATTCGACGTGCACACTCAATCAGGACGAAAACGAAGCCGTCGTCAACCGCTTTTTAAGTGAAAATTCAAACTTTATGCTTGCTGACGAAAACGATTCTATGCAGACTCTTATGCCGCATAAAAATAATTCAGACGGTTTTTTTATTGCCGTTCTTGAGAGGATCCGATAAAAATGTCCGAAGATATCAAATCCATGACACTTGAAGAATTAACCGAAGAAATGGTTCGTTTGGGAGAAAAACGTTTTGTGGCCAAACAGATTTTTTCATGGCTTCATGACAAAAGAGTGTCATCTTTTGACGAAATGACCGACATTTCAAAAGATTTGCGTCGAAAATTGAAAAATTTTTTTAAGATTTATGATTGTACTATTGAAAAAAAACTTTGTTCAGTGTATGATGATACAGTTAAGTATTTATATCGGCTTCATGACGGGGAATTGATTGAATC
>JBJFHV010000190.1:0-2557 GCA_051894015.1 Acutalibacteraceae bacterium
TATTTCTTTGTCGTGGTCGTGTAACGCTTTGTGGTCGTTGTTGTCGACTTTCTGGTTGTCGTTGTCTTCTTTTCGGTGGTTGTCTCCTTTTTCGTCGTTGTTTCCTTTGACGGTTCGGTAACGCCCTCGCTTGCCTTGGTTGTGGTTTCCTTTTCCGTCGTCTCTTTTTCGGTTGTCTCTTTCTCGGTCGTCTCTTCTTCGGTGGTTTCCTCTTCGGTGGTTTTCTCTTCGGTGGTTTTCTCAGTTGTTTCTTCGTCAGTTGCATCGATCGGCTTGGTCGTTGCCTTTTCTTTTTCCGAATCCGTAGTCTGACTCTGATATGTTGTTGCGTTTACCGGAACCTTACTGAAATTATTTTTGATCATCGTTACGGCGCCGGCGGTCACAGCTACAATTGCAACAATCAATACCGCAATAATAATGCTGTTTCTCTTTGACTTTGATGCAGTGACATACATATCATCGAGCTCATCGTCTTCTTCATCATCTTCTTCCTCGTCGTCATCGCCCTCATCGGTTTCATCATCGACGTCTTCTTCATATTCATCGTCCGATTCTTCCTCGGTTTCCTCTTCATCGGACTCCTCTTCATGAGCGTCTTCGTCGCCGTCATAGTTTTCTTCTTCGGCTTCATCGTCTTCGATGTACTCGTCTTCCTCTTCAAAATCGGATTTTTCTCTTATTATCGGATTACGGCCGTTGCTGTCACTGTCTTTCTCATGATATTCAACAACAGGTACAATCTGTTCGGTATCGTCCGCTTCCAGTTCACGGGCGGCGCCTTCATCATCAGTCTTATCCTGTTTTGCGTCGTTTTCCGGCATCGTCTCATCAGGCTTAACGAAATCGGAGTCGTCGGGATTTCCGCTGTAAACCTCACGGGTGCTTTCATTATTGTCGTTTAAAGAAGCCGCAGTGTCTTCATTTTCAAGACTCGTTATCATTCCGCAGTTTTCACAAAAACCGGAACCCGGCTCAAGTTCATGACCGCAATTTGGACATTTCATATTGATTCACTCCTAAATCATCAAATCCACCATTTTTTACAATGATATCACACCCTCGGCTTTATTTCAAGTCAAGTAAATAAATTAAATATTAACTTTGTCAAACTTTGTGCCAAAACCTTACAAACAGACAAATTTTCACATTCAAGAAAGCGCAAAAATCCGAATGTCACTCAAGCCCGGGCTTTCTTTGCAAAATTTCACGCAGTATGATATAATAAGGCGGATTTTAACGGAAAGGAGCGTTCGAAACGCAAGGCGGTATTTGCATTTTGAGCCAAAGACATGAAAAAAGACACACTTGTTTTGCACAATTCCGAAACAAAAGATTTTTCAAAATCAAAAAAGATAAAAGCCGCTTCCCGGGCGGCTTTCCCGAACACGATACCGATTATGGCAGGATTTCTCTTTCTCGGTATGACATACGGAATTTACATGAATGTTTCGGGCTTCAGCTTTGTTTATCCGATGCTGATGAGTCTTACGATTTTTGCCGGTTCGGTGGAGTTTGTGACAGTCAATATGCTTCTCGGGGCTTTTAATCCCTTTCAGGCTTTTTTTATGGCGCTGATGATAAACGCAAGACATCTTTTTTACGGCATTTCGATGCTTGACAAATATTCAGATGTCGGGCTGAAAAAGATTTATCTGATTTACGGAATGTGCGACGAAAGCTTTTCGATCAATTACAGCGCGAAAATACCCGACGGCGTTGACAAGGGTTGGTTCATGTTCTTTGTCACGCTTTTAAATCAGCTTTATTGGGTAACCGGATCGACCCTCGGCGGCATCTTCGGTTCGTTTATCACCTTCAACACCAAGGGCATTGAATTTGTCATGACAGCGATGTTTACGGTGATTTTTTTAGACAGCTTTTTAAACGAAAAAAATCATCTCAGCTCGTTTTTAGGGCTGGGGCTGTCGGCATTCTGCCTTGTTCTTTTCGGAAAAGACCGTTTCATTATTCCGTCCATGCTTCTGATTCTTCTGTCTCTGACCGCACTTCGCAAAAAAATCACGAAAGGCGGTGAGGTATCATGACTGTCCGTCAGCAGATCATTACCATCGCCGCTGTTGTTCTGGCAACCGTGCTGACAAGGTTTTTGCCGTTTCTCGTCTTTCCGCAAAACAAGCCCACACCGAAATACATTCAATACCTCGGCAAAGCCTTGCCTCCTGCAATTTTCGGAATGCTTGTCATCTATTGCTTTAAAGATGTTGACTTTCTTGCATCTTATCACGGCATCCCTGAGTTGATCTCGGTTGCCGCCACGGCGGGAATCCATATTTGGAAACGAAATATGCTGCTTTCCATCGCCGTCGGTACGGTTTTATATATGCTTCTTGTTCAGTTTGTTTTTGTCTGATTCCGGAATCGTTTTGGTCGGTTCCGCAATGACAGCCCGGGTTTCGGCTGTCATTTTTTTACTGACGGTCAGTCGGTTCTATTCTGCTATAACTTCTTCTATTCTTCTACCTTTGCGCTGATGCCGCGCGGGCACATACCAAGTAGAAGAAAGTTCTTACACAGGAAGAAAGTTCGATCAAGC
>JBJFHV010000191.1:0-2545 GCA_051894015.1 Acutalibacteraceae bacterium
TGGTGGTAATTTTTGCAATCGGATAGCCGGTCGCCTTACTGGCAAGGGCGGACGAACGCGAAACACGGGGGTTGACCTCGATTACGGCATATTCGAATGAGTTCGGATTTAAAGCGAACTGACAGTTACAGCCGCCGACGATACCGAGAGACGAGATGATGTCGAGTGACGCACGGCGAAGCATCTGATATTCTTTATCGGAAAGTGTCAGCGCGGGAGCCACAACGATACTGTCGCCCGTATGAACGCCGACCGGGTCAAAGTTTTCCATGCTGCACACGGCAATTACGTTGCCCATCGCGTCACGCATGGCTTCAAACTCGATCTCTTTCCAGCCGTAGATGTATTTTTCTACAAGAATCTGTGTAATCGGAGAAGCGTCAAGACCGGTTCTTGCGATGACCTTGAGTTCCTCTTCGTTTTCGGCGACACCGCCGCCTGCTCCGCCTAAGGTGAACGCCGGACGGACAATAACGGGATAGCCGATCTTTTCGGCAATTAAGAGCGCATGGTCAATATCGTTGGCAATATCGGAGGGAATGATCGGCTGGCCGATTTCGTTCATCGTGTCCTTGAAAAGCTGTCTGTCCTCGGCTCTGTCGATCGCTTCGGCGTTCGTTCCGAGGAGCCGTACGCCGCTTTTTTCTAAGAAGCCCTCTTTTGAAAGCTGCATGGCGATCGTCAGTCCTACCTGACCGCCCAAGGACGCAAGCAGGCTGTCGGGTTTTTCCTTTTCGATGATTCTTTTGACGGTTTCAGCGGTCAGCGGCTCAAGATAAATCTCGTCCGCAAGCGCCTTGTCGGTCATGATCGTTGCCGGGTTGGAGTTGACGAGAACAACGTTGACGCCCGCGTCCTTCAAGACACGGCAGGCCTGTGCGCCCGCATAGTCAAACTCAGCCGCCTGTCCGATTACGATAGGACCGGAGCCGATTACGAGTACTTTTTTAATATCCTTACAAAGCGGCATCTCAGTTTTCCTCCATCATCTTTATAAATTTATCAAACAGAAAGTCGGTATCAAGCGGACCCGAGCACGCTTCGGGGTGAAACTGCACCGTAAAAGCGTTCAGCTCCGGATAGTCCATGCCCTCATTCGTTTTATCGTTAGCATTAATGAAGCTTTCGACACCGTGTACGGTCGAGTCGCCAAGTACGGCATAGCCGTGGTTCTGGCTCGTGATATAGCACTTTCCGCTTGCGACGTTCTTACACGGCTGATTGCCGCCGCGGTGACCGTATTTGAGCTTGACGGTCTTTCCGCCGTCGGCAAGGGCGGTCAGCTGATGACCTAAGCAGATGCCGAAAAGCGGAGCCTTGCCCAAAAGCTTCCGAAGCTGTTCAATCGAATACACATTGTCCGCAGGGTCGCCCGGGCCGTTGGAAAGCATGATGCCGTCCGGATTCATGCCGAGAATCGTTTCCGCCGGGGTATCGTACGGTACGGCCGTCACACGGCAGCCTCTTTTTACAAGAGAGCGGATAATATTCATTTTGGCACCGTAGTCAATGAGAACAACGTGCTTTTCCTCTTTTTCGGGAAGAAAGTCCGTGATTTCCTTTGTACTGGCGGTTTTGACAGCATCGGTGACCCGGTATGCCTGAAGCTTATTCAAGTCCTGCTCCGGGCTGTCGCAGAGAATTGCATTGACAACGCCCTTTTCACGGATCAGGTTCGTAATCTCTCTTGTATCAATTCCGTAAATACCCGGTATTCCGTTTTCCTTTAAGAAGCGGTCAAGTTCGTATTCACAACGGAAGTTTGACGGATAATCGCAGTACTCACGGACAACATAACCGTGAAGAAGCGGCTTTCCCTCAAAATCTTCGCTTATAATTCCGTAATTTCCGATCAGCGGAAAGGTCTGCATGACAATCTGTCCGCAGTAGCTCGGGTCGGTCAGCGTTTCGATATAGCCCTCCATACCCGTCGCAAAAACAAGCTCGCCCGTTTTTTCACAGTCCGCACCGAAGGCATAGCCCTCGAACACAGACCCGTCGGCAAGCACAAGATAACGCTTCTTTTTCATAAGTTATGACCATTCCTTTCTGTAACAAAGCACAAATAATCATTTTTCGGCAATCTCTGAAGCCCGGAAAAGATTCCGGCGGTTGCCCTCTATATACAGCAATTGAGAGTCGGATTCATACGCAAGAACGCATGAACCCGGCTCTCTTTTTTATTCGGTAAAGCATTTGACAAGAACGGCTTTCTGTGCGTGAAGCCGGTTTTCCGCCTCGTCAAAAATTTCATTTGCGTGTTCTTCAAACACTTTCTCCGTAATCTCCTCCTCGCGGTGAGCCGGCAGGCAATGAAGAACCATAACATCGTTTTTACAAACAGCAATCACGCTGTCGTTGATCTGATAATTCTTAAAGATCTTCTTTCTTTCCTCGGCTTCGCTTTCCTGTCCCATGGAAGCCCAGACATCGGTATAAAGAACATCGGAGTCAGCCGCCGCAAGAAGAATATCGTCGGTGCAAAGGAAATCTCCGTTCTCGCTCGCCCACTTCATAATCTCCGCGTCGGGCTGATAATCCTTCG
>JBJFHV010000192.1:0-2541 GCA_051894015.1 Acutalibacteraceae bacterium
ATTTCGAAAAACGAGATTGAACAGCTGATGACGACCGAGCCGTGCCCCGAATGCGGCGGCGCAAGGCTTTGTAAGGAGGCTTTGAGTGTAACGGTCGGCGGAAAGAATATCGATGAAGTTTCCCGTTTGTCCGTTGAAAAGGCACTCGATTTTATCAATGAACTGCCCGGCAAGCTTACCGAAAAGGAAAACACGATCGCACGGCTTATTTTAAAGGAAATCAGTAACCGTCTGTCGTTCCTGCTGAGTGTCGGACTTAACTATCTGACGCTGTCCCGTGCCTCGGCGACGCTTTCGGGCGGTGAAAGTCAGCGAATCCGCCTTGCAACACAGCTTGGCACGTCGCTGATCGGTGTTTTGTATATTCTTGACGAGCCGAGCATCGGACTGCACCAAAGAGACAACCAGAAGCTGATTGATACACTGAAAAACTTACGTGACGTCGGCAATACGCTGATTGTCGTTGAGCACGACGAGGACACGATGCGTCAGGCGGATTATATCGTCGATATCGGACCGGGTGCCGGCATCAACGGCGGAACGGTCGTCTATCAGGGCGATGTTGAGGGATTGATCCATTGCGAAGAATCGCTGACCGGACAGTACTTGAGCGGGCGGAAGGTGATTCCCGTGCCCGAGAAGAGAAGAAGCGGCAACGGCAAATTCCTTGAAATCATCGGTGCTAAGCAGAACAACCTGAAAAATGTCAATGTCAAAATTCCGCTCGGTGAGTTTGTCTGTGTAACGGGCGTTTCCGGCTCGGGCAAATCCTCGCTTGTCAACGAGATTTTATATAAACAGCTTGCAAACGAGCTGAACGGAGCGAAGAAATTTCCGGGCAAGTTTAAACAGATCAAGGGAATCGAAAACCTCGACAAGGTTATTGATATTGATCAGTCGCCGATCGGGCGCACGCCGAGGTCGAATCCTGCAACCTATACGGGTGTGTTCTCCGATATCCGCGAGCTTTTTGCCAACACGGTGGACGCCAAAATGAAAGGCTTTAACGCCGGACGGTTTTCGTTCAACGTCAAGGGCGGACGCTGTGAGGCATGTCAGGGCGACGGCATTGTCAAAATTGAAATGCACTTTTTATCCGATGTCTATGTCCCGTGCGACGTCTGCAAGGGCAAAAGATACAACAGCGAAACGCTTTGTGTCAAATACAAAGGCAAATCCATTTATGATGTGCTGGAAATGACGGTTGTTGAGGGAATGAACTTTTTTGAAAACATTCCGAGAATTTATAAGAAACTCAAGACCCTTTACGATGTCGGCTTGGGCTACGTCAAAATCGGTCAGCCGGCAACAACACTTTCGGGCGGCGAAGCGCAGAGAGTCAAGCTTTCGACCGAGCTTTCAAAGCGCTCGACAGGGAAGACCGTCTATATTCTTGACGAGCCGACAACGGGACTCCATACCGCTGATGTGCATCGTCTGATTGATGTGCTTCAGGCTCTTGTTGATTCGGGCAATACGGTGATTGTCATTGAGCATAATCTCGATGTGATCAAAACAGCCGACCATATTATTGATTTAGGCCCCGAGGGCGGCGAGGGCGGCGGTCTTGTTATCGCCGAAGGCACGCCCGAGCAGGTTGCGGCGGTTGAAAGCTCCTACACAGGTCAGTATCTGAAGCGAATGCTTCAATAAAAATGAACAGGCCGCCGTTTGGTGCGGCGGCAAGATTTTTTGTAAAACTTCAAAAAAGGTATTGACATTTATCGGATTGCTGAGTATAATTATCACTGTTCGTTGCGGAATTGTGTAAGGGTAGCACAGCAGACTCTGACTCTGTTTGTCTGGGTTCGAATCCTAGTTCCGCAGCCATGAAAAAAGCACTTCTTCGGAAGTGCTTTTTTCAATGAAATTCGCCTGCGGCGAGTGAAATATCTTACGGATATGAAATAGCTGACGCTATGAAATATTTGCTTCGCAAATGTGATAGGCGAATTTTATTATGAGCGAAGCAATAACAAAGTTCTGGCGAAGTCAGGCTCTTATTTCATGTTTTGTAGCAATATTATTAAAAAGTTACGAATGACCGGCTTGGTAAAAATATCGGGTTCATTTCGGGACATGAACATATCCCGTTCGCGTCGGTCGGTAGTCTTTTCTTTTCGGGCTGTTTTTTACAGCCCCTTCATTTTTTATCGGTCAACGATGCCGAGCAGTTTTTTAATCGCGTTGAAAATCTTTTGGAAGAACGAGAAGATCTTCGCAAAGAAGCTTGTCGGCTCTTTCACCGTTACCGTGAAATCCGGTGCAAATCGTAATACGGTCGGAAGGCCTGAGGCGCTGTCGGTTTTCACAATCTGAACACTGTGTTCGCCGTCGGTCAGGACAACATCGGGAATCGTGCAGATTCCGTTTTCATCGGGAGTGATTTCCATTGATTGACCGTCGCCCCAACCCCAGATCAGGGTGTAGCCGGTGATCGTGACTTCTTTGGTTTCAGCGTTCCAGTCTTCGTCGTAAACGGTGTCAAGGCTTGTAAAATACAGCTTGCCGTCGGAAAGCTTGTCGGTTTTTACGGTCGGG
>JBJFHV010000193.1:0-2538 GCA_051894015.1 Acutalibacteraceae bacterium
GCAAGCATCAGAAGCTTTGTCGAAAAATATGATCTATACGGTGTTGATTACGATTGGGAATATCCGCAAACCTCAAGTCAGTGGAGAGCATATGACCGGATCGTCAGCAAGACCGCCGAGTTTACCAAGGTGTCCGTAGCGGTTGCACCGTGGGGCGTCTATTTCAGCAAAAGTGCAAGAGAGAACATCGAGTTTGTCAATATCATGGCGTACGATCTGTTTGACAGCCGCGGAGATCACTCCAACGCGTATACGGCCGGCTTCGAAGCAATTCAGAAATTGCGCCGTTTCGGTTTTAAAAACGAACAGATTCTGCTCGGTATTCCGACTTACGGCCGCACTACCGACAAGTCTAATGATGCCTGGCCGACCATAAGAAGCGACGGCGAAAACTTCGGAAAATGGGGAAATCTTATTAAGGACTACCCCTATGTCGATTCCGCAACCGGCGAAACCAAGTATTGCGACGCTTATCTTGACAGCTATGCCGAAGTCAGAGACAAAACCGCAACCGCAATCGATGAAGGAATTGCAGGCGTGATGGTATTCAGAGCTTTCTGCGATGCGCCGTACACTGAGCCCTATTGTCTCCAGCGGGCAATCGGTGAGGTTATCGGGCAAAGAATGGGATAAAACGGTATTTCGTTGTCCGCCGCAGTGAAACTGTGTGAAATATGGCTCATATTAAAAATGTCTGCCGCTTGCGAACTGTCCCAAGGTATGCGGTCACACAAAAAGAGTGGCTGTGACAATTGAGATTAAAGTAAAGAAACTGACTTCGTTTTTCATGCGGAGTCAGTTATTTTTATTTTGTAATATAACAGAACCGTTGTGTGTCCGGTTTTCCCTAATCAAAATCCGGGTCATCGTCCTCGCCGTCAGCCTCCTCTTTCAGATAAATTGCTTTCGGCGTGTATTTTTCAAATTCAACATAGTCGCTGTCTGGAATTTTCAAAATTTCCTGATGCTTTTCTATCCGGAAGAATTTCAGCCACTTGCGTGCGATGTACACATAACTGACAGCCAAAAGCGGTACGAGTAAAAACAATACCGCATAGGTTTTATCTTCAAGCTTATCACACAGCAAAACGCCGAGAAACGTGAAAACGGCGGACAGCAGCACAATCACCAAGGCAGATATCATAAGATAAAGCCTGATATTTCTTTTCGCTTTCACATCAGGAAGCGTGTGGACAGCCTTACATGACGGCGAAAGAAGAAACCGGGAATAGATGATTAACCGATGAAAGCAGTGAAGCCATGTCTGACGGACGTCCAGCGTGTCGGATTTCAGCTTTCTCAGGTCAAATTCAGCTGTCAGGCGACAACAAAATACCACCGAAGTTTCATATTTTCCGAAAAACTTCCGTCTTGAATTCTTGACCTGTTTCAACAGCTTAAAACACGAGGTCGGCTCGCTTTCGGGTCGGCTTTCAATTGTCAGTGTGTCGATGCCGTTTTGCTTATCAATGTCTGCAAATTCATTCGGGTTTAGGATAAACTCCCTGTCGGCATACTTTATTACAATTTTATCGTCCGTACTGTTTGCCAATCGTACATTATGGCTCATTGATTTTCCTCTTTGCAAATTGATGATATGTTTGATTTTATATGTTTATATTATACATAATTTGTTCTTCGTGTCAACAAATATATCTGCCAATAATGAATTGACATCCATGCAGACTTTTACTGTATGAAAAAGCGGCCGACGCTTTTTGCATCAGCCGCATCTTTTTAATAAACTTATTTCTCCCACGGGAAAACGTAATCAAGCTTCTGCTCGTCACGGACCTTGCTCATTTCAGCCTGAACAGATTCGTTGATGGGAACGCCGCTGTCCTTTCTCTGCTGCCATACAAGCCATTCTTTCTCGCCGGCGGAGAAGATCTTTTCGGCTCCCGGAGCCTTCTTGGAGTTACGGACGGAACGGATGATCTCGCCTGCTTTCTTTCTGCAAAGCTCTTCGCCGAGGAAGTGGTTGGTGTCGATGGCGATAAAGAAGTGATCGAGATGATACGGAACCTTGTTGCCGTTTTCGTCCTTGCCGTCAAGAGCCTTACCGTAGATACCGTCCTGAAGAACAGCGGAAAGAAGCTCAACGACCATCGCGTAGCCGTAGCCCTTGTAGCCGCCGAGAGCTTCGCCGATACCGCCGAGGGTGGTAAGAGCGGCTGTGCCGTTGCGGATCTTCTTGAGTGCTTCGCCGGAATCGCCGCTGACGGGCTCACCGTCAAGACCGATTACGGTGCCGGGATGTACGTCTTCGCCGATTCTTGCGTAATATTCAATCTTACCGTTCTGAGTGATCGAGGTTGCGCAGTCAATAAGGAAGTCAAACTCTTCGTCGGTCGGGATACCGATGGTAAGCGGGTTGGTACCGAACATACCCTCAACACCGAAGGTCGGAGCAACGGACGGACGGGCGTTTGTACCGGTCATACCGATGCAGCCTTCCTTACAGGCCATGGTCGGATAATAACCGGCAATACCGTAGTGGCAGGAATTTCTGACAACGACCATACCCATGCCGTATTT
>JBJFHV010000194.1:0-2538 GCA_051894015.1 Acutalibacteraceae bacterium
GGATCGGTGCAGTGCGCCGGTGCAATTGCCAACGGAGTAGACGAAAGAACGGCGAACGAAATTTTTGACGAGATGTCGAACTTTGCCAAGTACGCTTTCAATAAATCCCATGCGGCGGCGTATGCCTTTGTGTCGTATCAGACGGCGTGGCTCAAGTGTCATTACCCGTGTGAGCTTTTGGCGGCGACACTTACGAGTGTGCTCGATTCGGCAACGAAGGTGTCAACATATATTGCTGAATGTACAAGACTCGGCATTCAGGTGCTCCAGCCGAGCGTCAACGAAAGTGACGAGGGCTTCAGCGTAACCGACGGAAAAATCCGTTTCGGCCTGCTTGCGATTAAAAACCTCGGCAAGGGCTTTATTTCAAGTATCATTGAAAAACGGAAAACGGGTCCGTTTACAAGTTTCCATGACTTTTGTACCCGTGTTTACGGCAAGGAATTTAACCGCCGTGCGGTCGAAAGCCTGATTTATTGCGGTGCGCTTGACGGACTCGGACTCAACCGCAGACAGATGATTTATCTTTTACCGTCTGTGGTTTCCGGGCTTGAAAGCGACAAAAGCCGCAATGTGATCGGGCAGATCGGTTTTTTTGACGAGGGGTCGCAGTTTGCTTCTCTCAACGAGCCGAAAGCGCCGGATATGCCCGAAATGCCGTATGATGAGATGCTTCGAAAGGAGAAAGAAATCATTGGACTGTACCTTTCCGGTCACCCGATGAAAGAATATGAGGGCATCGCCAAAGCGGTGAAAGCCGACAGAATCAGCGATATTCTTTCGGTTGAAGAGTCTTTCGGAAAATATAAGGATAACGGCGCCGTCAAGCTGTACGGTCAGGTGTCCGGGCTTACAAGAAAAACGACCAAGAACAATCAGACAATGTGCTTCGTTCAGCTTGAGGACATGACCGGATCGATCGAGTGTATCGTTTTTGCGAATCTCTACGCCGAAAGAGCATTGCTTTTGCAGGTCGGCAATATTGTTCTGATCAGAGGACGGCTGAGCCTTCGTGAGGACAGAGAACCGACAGTCGTCTGCGAAAGCATTGAACCGAACCCGAAAAACGTTCTCAGTGAAGAAAAAGCGTCTGCCAAAAAGCAACGACAAGGAATTTTTATCAGAGTCACATCAAAAAGCGACCCGAGACTTCGGAAGCTGGAAGCGTTAAAGGCGATATTCTGTGACGGTGCGTCCGTACCGGTGTATATTTTCGACAGCGAAAGCGCAAAGTATGGGAACGGCGGACTGATTTCGGTGAATAAGCCGCTGATAAAAGAACTTGAAACGATTTTCGGAAAAGAAAATGTTGCGGTAAGACTCAGAACGTAAATAAAAAACTAAATGAGGTGTAAACATGAGTTTTCTTGGTACTGTATTGAAAAAATTTGTTTCCGGCGCAGTTTCGGTCGCTATTTCGCTTGGACTTCTTTCGTCCTTTGCCGCCGATACCAACATTTCGCCGAAAGCACTGTTCCTGCGTGAATTTGTCATTCGCCCGATTTGTACGTCCATCAAACGTGATGGGGGAATCACGGGCTTTTACGGTATCGACATGAGTAAGATAAGCCTTTACAAGCCTTCCAAGGGCTATACGCTCGAAAAGACAGAGGTTGACGGACTGTCGGTTGAAATCCTTAAAAAAGAGGACAGCGAAAACAGCGACCGGGTCATTTATCAGCTTCACGGCGGCGCGTTTGTTTACGGCTATAACGATATTTACCGCAAACAGGCGGAGCGTTGGTCGGCTCTTGCCGGCGGCGCAACGGTTGTTTCGATTGATTACCGTCTTGCGCCGAAGGACGTTTTTCCCGCTGCTCTTGAGGACGCCTTAAAGGGTTGGGACTGGATGCTGTCAAACGGCTATAAAGAGGAAAATATCGTCGTTGTCGGCGATAGTGCAGGCGGAAATCTTGCTTTGTCTCTCGGACTTTCCCTTCGGGACAGCGGACGGACAATGCCGAAAGCGATGGTGCTGATGTCCCCGTGGGCGGATCTTTCCGAAGAGGGGGAGTCGTATAAAACAAACCTTTACAAAGACCCGATGTTCGGCATCAAAAAAGGCACCGAACGAAAAGAGGGCTATCATGCCGTGTCTGTCGTATATGCCGGAGATATGGATGTACATAATCCGCTGATTTCGCCCGTATACGGCGACTACAAGGATTTTTGTCCGATGCTGATACAAAGCGGTACCTATGAGGTGCTCGAAAG
Source organism: Acutalibacteraceae bacterium (assembly GCA_051894015.1). Taxonomy (GTDB): domain Bacteria; phylum Bacillota; class Clostridia; order Oscillospirales; family Acutalibacteraceae; genus UBA6857. The sequence goes on from JBJFHV010000194.1 coordinate 2,215, forward strand.
CAATTCCGATATGATTTACGAAAACGCACTTGCAAACGGCGTGGACGTGACGCTGACGAAATATGAGGGCATGTGGCACATGTTCCAGCTTTTCGGCGACCTTTTCCCCGAATCAACCGCCGCCTGGGAACAGGTGGGAGAGGTTCTGACCGCATGGTACGGCGAATAAAAGGAAGCGCACCGTTCGGTGCATGAAGCGTGCCTGCGGCACATTGTGACGCGACTTTGCAAGAATAATGAGAAAAAGCTGTTCCTTGCGCAGCAGCTTTTGTGTCGGGAAGTCAGATGAAACTGACGATAAAAAGGGACTGCACACGCAATGTT
>JBJFHV010000195.1:0-12614 GCA_051894015.1 Acutalibacteraceae bacterium
AATCGAGAAGCGTATCGTAGTCCTCATGCTGGAACTTCTTGGCTTTTCCGGTTCCGGCAAACAGGATATCCAGCCCGTAATCGGATTTTGTTATGATATCGGAAATCTCACATTTGCCGTCAATATAATCAATGATTCCCGGTTTGTTTTCATCGGCCGAGAGATATTTCTGAAGGCTCTTTCTTGCAAGGTCCATGTCAAGAAGCGCCACCTTTTTACCGCTTTGTGCGATGGAAAGAGCAAGATTATAGGAAACTGTGGTTTTTCCTTCTCCGGGATAGGAGCTTGTAATTGCAACAATTTTTTGCTTATGACGGTCAAGATGATTGACGACACGCCGTTTCAGATAGCGGAACGCCTCGGAAAAACCGGCGTGCTTTTGTGAAATCGTGACCATGGTTTCGGCGTTGTTTTTACGCTTTTTGACGTTGACCCAAGGAACCTCAACCAGACACTTCTGATTGAGCTTCTTTTTAATATCGTCGCGCTGTCTGACCGTGTTTCTCGTAAGCGCATATACGGCCATAATCAAAAACGACAAGAACAGTCCCGCCGCCGTCGCAATCACAATCTCTTTTTTGCACGAGAAGGCATTGGTCGGCTCGGTGGGCATTTTCGGCTTTGTAAAAATCGACATCTGGGTTTCACCGATGATATATTGGGCAAGCCTAGGATAGTTTTCGATAACAGCTTCAAGAATGTTGTAAGCATCGTCGGGCGAAGAGCTGGTAACGGTAATGGTAAAGATCGGCGCCGATTCAACATTATTCTTTGCCGAGATTGAGCCGTTCATTGCTTTGGCCCCGAGCTCATCATATAAAATGGATCTCATCGTCTCGCTGTTAATAATATAGCTGAAGGTTTTTGAAAGCTGATCGGCAACTCCCGAATTATAATACGAAGAAAAAGAGGAAGCGCCCGATGCGATGGAGCTTGTATTCTCCGCTGAAATTGAAAAAGATGCCTGGGCGGTATAATATGGCTTATACTCCTTTTTACAATAGGCATAGGCGGCAACACAAAACACAGCGACAAATATAACCGCTGTCCACCAAAACCGCTTGAACGCCTTAAAGAAGTCAACCAGAAAAACATCAAGCTTTATGAAATCACCGAGATAAGTTTCCTCTCCTGTTTCAGGAGATTTCTGCTGAGTGGTTTCGTCCTGCATTTCAAACTCCGTTTCCTTTCCGACTGCTTAATTCGCTGCGCAGTCATACAGATCTGTTCTTTTATGCGTTTGAGTAATAATAAGCGCCGTAATTTTCATATTTCTTTGACTTCGGAAGCTTGTCCGACAACAAGTCTCCCTGTATTGTTCTGTAATCGTTGAGAATACAGCCCGCAAAGAACGCTTGCGAATCGGCAAGCAAATCAATCGTGTCGTTGATTTCAGCAATAAAAGTCTTATCCTGTCTGACAATAAGAATGGAAGCGTCAACCTGATCGATGATATTTTCTGCGTCGGCCGTAAGCGACATCGGCGGCGAGTCGATGATGATATAATCATACTCATCATACATTCTTGTAAGCATCCGGGAAAACCGGCTTCCGCCCAGAAGTTCGAACGCAAACTGATAGCTGTTTTTTCCGTCAATGATGCTCAGTCCGCTTGCGGTGTCCTTCTTGATGACGTCTTCTAGCTCCGCCTTACCCAAAAGATAGTTGCCGAACTCATTATATGAGGTGTTGATCGCCGGGTTGAAAGTCTTATAAACAGACGGTCTTCGAAGGTCGATATCAATCAGAAGTGTTTTATATCCTTTTTTGGCAAGATTGAGGGCGATATTCGTCGAAACCGTTGTCTTGCCTTCGTGCTCGTCTACACTTGTGATCAGGACGCTTTTGATCCCTCTTGAGCTTTTCAGGTATTCGATCTTTGTCGATATTCTGTTGATTCCCTCTACAAAAGCGTAGCTGCAAAACGGATTCATAATATTAATCCGAAGCGGCTGTTTGTTTTTCTTGCTGATTTCGATCATCTGACGGCTCGGCTTTTCGTGATAAATCGTTCCGAACAGTCCGCCGTCAACATATTGCTCAATATCACTTTGCTGTTTCACCGTATCTCTCAGATACGAGAAGAGTGCCAGCAGGAGTGCCGCTACCGCAGAAAAAACAAGTCCTGCAACGACTGCTTTTTCAGCCGATGAAACAGTATTATTCGGTGACGTTGCAACAGCCGGTGCCTTTAATACGTTGATATAAACGTCCTGAAAAACGTTTTGGGCAAAAACATTTTCATAGTTTTCTAAAACGGCAACAATGGTTTTGTGCGAATCAACAGGTGACCGGCTTACCGCACTGATCGTAATCAGATTCGTTTCGGGAACCACCTGAGCCGAAATATCCGCCATATTAAAGTCATGAACATTTTCATTGATGATTTTTGCCATAACGTCGCTTTTGAAAATGTTTTGAAAAATTTCGGCAATCTCAATTGTCTTTGTGATATTCGAAGTAATATAGCCGTTTGAGTCACGGACATTGACCGCAACAGTGGTACTGCTTTGATAAGTCGGCTTGTAAACGTAGCCGTAATAGGTTTTTGTTCCCCAGAAGCCGATCAGGAAAGCAAGAACAATCACCCACAAATTATACAGTATATCCATCAGGATGGTATACAGATTTATGTTGGAAAGCTTAATTTCTTTCATCCGTTCTTATCCTCACAAATCACAATCATTCGTTCTCTTGTTATTCTTGTATATTTGTCGCTCGTATTGCCGTTTTTATCTTCCCGGACATAAAGGTTGAACCAGACATCATAGGTTCCGGGCTTTGACAAATTCAAGGCGGAATCATCTATAACAAGTCTTCCGTCTTTGAACGCTTTTCCTCTGTAAGTAATACTGTTGACCATGCTTTTAAAATCGGGCTTTTTGTCTCCGACCTTAAGGGTAAGAAGATGGTTCCCGATGTTGATCCGATAATTGCTGTCGAGCGAATAGGAATCAACTCTGACAGCGTCGATGGTCCATCTGTATATGAAGCCCTTGCTGTTGCTGACCTTAAAATTGATCGGAATACGGCTGCTGTCGTTATCTTCATCATTGACAACAACCGAAAGACGGTCAGTGATATCTCCGTCAAATTTATCCTTGACCGAAGCACTGCCGCTGATATTGATTACTGCATCTTTCGAAAAAACAAGGTCATCGGCAAGATAAAGCGTCGGCGCTTCATAATCGGTAAAAACGATTCTGACGCTCTTTTTGGCAACATTGTTATCGTTATCGGCGACGCAAAAAGTAACATTCGACTCGCCCTCGGTTATGAATTGTGAAATGCTTTCGATGAAAACATTTTTCGTCAGATCGCCGTCCTTCGTGTCTGTCGCCTTAACGTGCTTCAATAATTCTTTGTCGCTCACGTCGCATTTCGCTTTAATCACTTCGGTATCAACCGTAATAACGGGCTTTGTTGTATCAATTTTTACGCTCACGCGAAACAGCACCGTCACAATCAGCACTACGGCAAACAGTACGGCAACAAGCACACGCAAAAAACGCATTTCATCAACTCCTTAATAAGTAACCACTTCATTATGAATAACTCTCAAAGGATTCTCGTTAAAAATCCGATTGACATAGCTCATTCCGAGCCTGTATGTCAGCATCTCATGAGCCTGCTGCATTTCAGGCGTTCTCTGATACGGACTGTGACAGTCGCTTGCGATAAAATGAACAAGATGATTGTCCAGAAGCCACTTTGAAAGCCTTTGCGCCTGCGGTCCGTATTTTCCGAGAGGACTGCCTTTGTTGACCTGAAGGAGGCAGCCTTTTTCAAGCAGTCCGTATGCATCGGAGGGTTTTTCAAAGAGAAAATTATATCTTTCGGGGTGCGCGATTATCGGGACATATTGAAACTGCATAAGCTGAGACAAAACATAGCTTACGCGCTGAAAATCATCGTCAAAATCAAATTCGATCAGCACATACCGGGAGTTATTGATCGGAATGATTCCCCCTTCGTCGGCAATACGGCCGATTTCGGTGACGCCGAAATGTTCCGCTCCCTGATACAGACTGACTGGAATCCCCTGGCTTTCACATTCTTGCTGAAGTTTTTTTCCGAAAGACTCAAGCTGCTGCTTGGAAGCGTCAAAACGGCACTGATTTTTATTCAGATAGTGAGGAGTCATAACCATAATTCTCGTACCGCCTTCATAAGCCTGACGAAGCATGGCAAACGATTCTTCAACCGAGTCGGAACCGTCGTCAACTCCCGGAATAATATGAGCATGAATATCAACCAAGTCCTCACCGCCTTTTCGTATCGTTAGATTATAGCATTTTTCTGATGTTTCGGTCAATGAATATACTATAAAAATAATAATAACATCAAATTTCTTTTTCCGTAACGGTAAAGTCTGCTACGGAGTACACCCGACTGCATATCTCCATAACGCTTGTCTTGTGCGTAATAAGAATACAGGTTTTCTTTTTGGAAAGGGACTTGATGTTTTCAAGAAGCTGTTTTTCCGTTGTAAGATCAATCGCACTTGTCGATTCGTCAAGAAGAATCACCGGGCTGTCGCTCAGAATCGCTCTTGCAATTGAAATTCTCTGCGCCTGACCCTCGGAAAGTCCGAAATTGTCCTCCCCGATAACCGTATGGATTCCTTTGGGCATTTTTGAAACGAAATCATAAGCACAAGCGGCTTTCAGCGAATTAACAATTTCCTCGTCTGTGGCATTCGGGCGAAGCATTCTCATGTTTTCGGCGATTGAACCGGAGAAAAGAGAGTGTCCCTGCGGCACATAGGCAAAAGCCCTTCGTGTACGCTCGGAAATATCAAGCCGTTCTCCGTCTTTGGTTCCGCTGAGAACAGCTTTTCCGCTTTCAGGCTCAACCAAGCTTAAAAGAAGACGCAGAATGGTTGTTTTTCCTGCGCCCGAACGGCCGACAAGAGCAACAATTTCTCCGGGCTCAGCGTGCAGATTGACGTCATGTAAAACGGGTTCATCGTCCTCATAGGAGAAACAAACGTCTTGTATCACAACCGACACTCCGCAGTCACGGTTGTTTTTGATAAAGCGTTCGGTTTCGCCGCTGTCAGTACTCTCGGCTTCAAGCTGTGTTATTTCCATCAGCCGGCTTGCAGAAACAGCCGAACTGACCGCATTCGGGATCAAAGACACAATCGAACTGAAAGCACCCGAAAGGATAGAGGAAAGCTGCATAAACATTGCCATTGTTCCGAAATCAATTGCGCCCTTCCAAAGCCTGTAAACAGCAAAACCAAAGCAGGAATACGATACAAGCAAGCCGAAAACAGAGACGCAGACCGAAGAGATGACGGAAATTTTATTCTGGCTTAAAAGAGCCTCGGTCAACGTTGACTGAACCAATCGGAAACGGACATCAAAATCCGACTTCAGGTCAAACGCCTTGATATTGTGAATTCCTCTGAAGGTCTCGCTCAAAAAAGCAACCAGTTCACTGGAAGCGGAACGAACCTTTTTCGTGTTCTCTCTCATTTTCGAAACAAAAACCGCCGATACAATAACCGTTGCCGGCGTTCCGAGAAGAGCAAGCAGTGCCATCGCCTTGTCATAATGAAGAATCAGGAAAAAAGCACAGACAAACTGAAAAAACTTCGTGATAAAGGTCGGGATCCAATTGAGTACACTTGCACTGACCGTTGAAACATCGTTATTGACACGGTTGAGTATGTCGCCCGAACGGAAAGAAACGAAATCCTGCCACTTTGCACTCATAACACGGGAGAATACATCCTGACGGATATTCTTTGTGACGTTCGTGCTTGAAACGGCAGAAATCCTCGAAAGGACGGCATTTAAGAAAACGGAGGCGATTCCGAAACCGACGTAAAGACATCCGAGCGTTAAAAGTGATGAAGAATCCGTCCCCGTAACCGCATTGATCAGCTTTTTGGAAATCACCGAACCGGCAAGTCCGAAAGCTGTGGAGATAAAGCCGAGCGCAATATAAAGCATAAGATAAAACTTATACTCTTTTACATATTTCCATATCCACCTGAGTTCGTCAACAAGCTCGCGGGCTGACATTTCTTTCAGCTTTTCAACCGTCCTTTTCATTCTTTCACCACCCTTTCCAAAAGTGTATATGCCTATATGTTTATTTTTCTTAAAGCCAAAGCAATAACCAGAATTTCATATACCGCAAACAGCGGAATAAGGCCTTTTACGAGCCTTTCCGGCTTTTCGGTCAGAAGAACCAGCTTTCTTCCTTTTTTTGCCGTCCGTGCGGTCATTGAATACCAGATTCCGAAACCGACGATTGTGCCGACCGTGTTGTTAATCAGATCATCGGTCTCACAAACGCCGAGACTGAAAATCAGCTGACACAATTCGGCAAACAAACTCAGCAAAAAGCCAAATGCACCAACCGAAAGAAAGCTGCTTCTTTTTTCACCGAGCAAAAACGGAAAGAAAAAGCCGATCGGGACAAAGATTGTGATGTTTTCGATGATCTGGGCGTAGACGTCGATGCCGTAGTTTCCGGATATTACCGCCCGATAGGACCAGAACGGAGTGAGCTCTGCCTGAACATCATGCGTGCTTCGCCGGAAAACAGCGAGATACACAAAAAACAGACAGGAAAATGCAAACACCATCAAGCCGAAAATACGGCTAAGCTTTTCCTTTTGACAGCACTCAAGCCAATAATATACGGACGAAAAAACAAGCAGTCCGAAAAACATAAGTGTCACAAGACAAGCGTCTCTTTCAAGCATTTTGTAAACCTCTGTAAAATTTCTTCCGGCTCTTCCCGTTATTAAAAATACCAGCCAAGAATAGAACTGATGTAATTCGCTTCCCAGTTAACAGCCATCTGATACCAGAACCAAACAATATATAAAACACTGAACATGCCGACAACGACAATCCGTGTATTCCCCTTAAAGCAATATTTGAACAGCATCGGATACGTCAGAAGCTGATAGATGGTAAAATATTCGGCGAATCTCGCCATCAGGTTACCGCCGACGATGGAAGCGGCAATCCAGAACGCGGCGTTTATCAGAGAAAGGTTCATGCAAAGGCACCATTTTCGCTCGCTCCAGAGCTGTTTGTTTTTGCGAAACACAAAACCAATGACACAGGGAACCAACGCAACAAACATTCTCAGAATATTCACGCCTTCAGTTGAAATCAGTTCATTCATCTGGCTTTCGTATTTGGTATCTTCAAAAAAGATCTGCATTCCCTCAAGCACCGGATTCAAGAAAATGATCGTGACAGCAAAAGCCGCCATAACAAAATACATCGTCCGGCTCCACGGCTTGATAAACGAAACAGCAAGTGCAATCAGCATGACATACGCAGTACCGTGAAACTGCGCCGCGATGATAATGACCACGATATACCAGAAGTACTTTTTTTGTTCGAGAAACTTAAAAGCGGCGAAACAGATTGTAACCGCCACGAACTGTCGCATACCATTGAGCATATAGGTAAACTCGGTTGAAGCGATGAAAAGAAACATGCTGACTCCGGGCATGACGGAATATTCTTTAAGAACCAGGCAAACCAAAAGAACTTGTATTGCCCCAACAAACAGGAACCATAAATTCGGATGCGGATAAATCATTTTGATAAGAGTCTCAAAAATATAAAACAATTTATCCTTTGAATTTAAATGAATCATCGCATTAAAGGTCGGTTCAAGCTGGTTGAATCCGGCGATATAGTTTATCGTGTCTCCAAAGCCCGCGGTTCTCATACCGGTAATAAAAATCAGCGGAATAAACGAACAGAAAAGTGAAACAAAAGTCGGTCTGACATATCTTTCTCCGTTTTCGATTCCCGTTTTAACAATAAACCATTTTTTCCAGGTGAGACCGACAAAGCCTGTCCACGCAAGAATACTCCAATAAACAAGCACTTCGTCTCACCTGCCTTTCACTTTACTTTTGCCTGCTAATTTTCAATCTGATATATAAATTCAACAAAACACCGAAAGGGATTGCGAGAACCGTCAAAAACTTTTTCGGTGACTTTCTGAGAAAATGCCGTTCTCTGGCGAAGATACACGAGGAAATATAATGAATTGCACCCGTCGCCGCTTCCTTAAAGCTTTCGGCATACTGCATTCTCATGATCCTTGAATACATAAACCCTCTCGGACTTTGTTTGTACTGCCGGAATATGCTCGCTCCCGAACCGTCCGGCTGATACTCGACCCGGCAAAGCGGTTCGTCAAGCACAAGCATCTCATAATCCCTGTCAATCAGCGTGTAAAGCGTTCCGAGCGGAACGAGCCTCTCGCCCTCATATTCGGGGTACGGCGGATACTGTCTGACGATATCCGTCCTCAAAACAAGCTTTTTGTCGCCGCTTCCGCCGTTTCGGTAATAGGCGCTGAGCGTTGTTGTCTCAAGCCCCTCGGGGAAGCCTTTTCCGATGACGTTGCCGTCAAAGTCGGTGTCATAGCCTAACACACCGGCATATTTTTCGCTTCCCTTTTCGTTCCAGAAATCGAGAATTTTTCTGACGGCATCTTCACCGATCATATCGTCGGAATCAATGCAGGTATTCAGCTCGGTTCTGATGTTTTGGTAGGCGACATTGTGCGCCGTGTGCATACCGCCGTTTTTCTTATAGATATATTCAATTTTAAAACCGCAGTTCTCTTTCCGAAAAGATTCGACAACCTTTTTCGTGTTATCCGTCGAGCCGTCGTCAACAATCAGCCAGATAAAGGCTTTACACGACTGCTGTTTCAGTGCTTCAAAGGCTCTCGGGAGCGTATGGGCACGGTTATACGCCGGGGTAAAAATCGTAAGCTGTTCCATCTTATACCGCCTTAAATTTCTTTGCTTTTTTCAAGATAAAAGTTTTCAAGCCATTTCGCACTTGTTTCACTGTCATAGCCTGCTTCTCTGATTTTATCGGTTTTATCTTGTCTTTTTAACGGCATTTCACTTTTCAATTCTTCCGCCCACGCTTCAGCGCCTGAAGAAAGCGGTAAAAATTCAATCAGTCCGGTTAAATCACTTTCCGTTGAAACCGCATCGGACGCAAAAATTGTAAGACCGTTTGCCTGTGCTTCAACAAGAGTCAGCGGCAAGCCTTCAAACACCGACGGAAATACAAAGACGTCCATTGCGTTCAGATAATTGTAAACATCGGGTACAACACCGGCAAAGACAACACTGTCCGAAAGACCGAGACTGAGTACCTTGGCTTTGATCTGATCAAAAAGAGCGCCTTCTCCTAAAAGCAGAAGCTTGACTTTCACATCAGCTTTTTTCAGGCAGTCCAGAATATCAATCAAAAAGCTTTGATTTTTAAACTCATCAAACCGACCGACATGACCGATCACGACTTCATCACCGAACCCGTATTTTTCACGGATTTTCAATCGCTTTGCCTGATTGAATCGAAAACGTTCACAGTCTATTCCGTTGTTGACAACCGTCACAAGTCCTTTATCGAAATATTGATCCCCGAACATATACCGCCCGGCTTTTTCGCCGCAGGCAAAACGGTCGGTGCAAACCCTGTTGATATTCGATCTGAAAAAGTCTTTTAATACTTTCTTTTTGCCTTTTTCGGTTTCTGCTGTGTGACTGTGCGCAATTCTTAAAGGTACACCGTTTTTCTTTGCGGCTTGAAGAACAAAAACACTCAGGGTATTGATATGGGAGTGTACAATTTTATACTCCTTATGCTGACGGAAGAACTCGTCAAGACCATGCATGTAGTTGCCGAAGTTTTTCAGACTTCTTTCGGGTGTCCGGAATATTCTTCCACCCATTTCTTCGATTTCATCTTCAAAATCCGCCTTTTTCGGGTCGTGAATCAAAAAATCAAACTGTACCTTTGTTCTGTCGATTTTGCGGTAAAAATTCATCAGCATATTTTCTATGCCGCCTTTTTCCATGTTCGTTACGACCTGAAGAACTCTTACCATTGTTGCACCTCTCAAATCATTTGTTTTTATAAATTATTTTGAGTAATTGTTTATTATCAGCCGATATTTACCGCTCGGATCTTTCGGAATGTCATCAACTCTATGGATAACAAAGTTCATGTCGTCACCCATTGAGTAGTGAAGCTTATCGGTTATAATTTTGTTCATCTGTTCATCAATGTAATTGTTGTCTGCGCAAACATAAATATCAATTGTATCTAAGCTGTTTTGAACAAACTGCATTGATTTTACGCTGTTTAAAAAATCTCCGCTGACTAGTGACAGATAGACTGAAGTAAAACGCCCCCTTGACTTTGTCTCAATAAAATCAAGCGTTCTTCCGTCAATTCGTTCAACAAGCGGAAAAACAGAACCGCAATTGCATTGACCTTCATCTTTTGAAAAAGCAATTCTGTCCCCGACTCGATACCTGATAAGCGGTGTACCGTGAGTTTCAAAGCAGGTCACAAGCATATCGCCATTTTCGTCCTGTTCAATTACACCGGTATCAAGACAGTAATGGAGCTTTCCACACTCACACTCAGTAATAAAAGGCGCACCTTCGCTTGAAGCGTATTGATCTCTGACAGGGCAGCCAAAGGCTTTTTCAATTTCTGCTCTGTAATGAGGTAAAAACGTTTCTGCGGTCGGAAATATCGCTTTCGGCTTAAAGGTCAGTTGAACATCGTTTTGATTGATATACTTTGCCACCTCATATAATGCAGACGGATAGCCGTCAAGAGAATCGGGTTTATATTTATTCAGATTTTCAACATAATACTTCACATTATTATCCTTGCAGTGATATCCGGAATAAATCCGCTGTTTTGAAGCGAGGTTGTCACGCCAGAAAACCTTTTTCTTCTGACTGTCAGGCACTATCTTTGATGAATTAAAACTTGCTTTTTTCATTTTCAGATTAACAAATCCGTGCTTTTCTTTAAATACATCAAGATACGCCATTCTTCTTTGCATATCTTCTTTCGTATATATAAATCTCATCGACTTTCCGGTAGTCCCGCTGGTATTGCTGATAATGCCGTCATGTTCTGACACCGTATGCATTTTTTCAATATTTTGTCTGACCGTTTCTTTTTCAAGAATCGGCAATTTACTTAAGTCACCGACAGTTTTAATTGAATCAATGTCAATATCTGAATAAAACTCTTTATAAAACGGACTGTTTTCAAAGGCAAATTTAACAAATTCAGACGCTTTTTTGTTCTGATAATCTAGTGCTTGCTCAAGAGACGAAAATCTTGTATTCTTGTATTCTTCAACAGCTTTTTTATAAAATACACCGTATCTTTCTCTAAGGTTCATTTCGCCTTTAAGAGTGGTAAGCATATTTTGAATAAAAATAGGACTGCTGTTATAAATTGTCATTGCATCCATCGCTATCACCTATCTTCTTTGAAACCTGTTAATCTCCTCATCAATAATAATCCCGTCTTTAATAATAAGCGCAGACTGCAACACTTTGTCCGGCTTATCAGTCATCAACTGTTCAATGTAAGGATATACGGTCTCGGAATTATCCTTTGAAAAGGTTTTATAATACAAAGCCGGAGTATGATCCACAACATAATGCACGATTCCGTCAACGATATAAGTCGGGTTTTCAATCGTTGTCGGCTCGCTGCTTTCAACTGCGCCGTGACGGTCACAGCTGACATCAATGATCATGGAGTTCTTCTTCATGCGCTTCAGATCTTCTCTTGCTATAATGTGATCCTTTCGGGTAACGTCCCAAAGAACGCAGTTGATTACAATGTCATATTTTCCGATTTCCTCTTTGAAAAGCTTTTCGGTTCTGCGGTCATACTGAAAGGTGTCCGCACCAAGCATATTCAAAATTTTTACAACACCTCTTGCGGTGTTTCCTTTTCCGATAACGGCAACCTTTGTCTCATACGGCATGATTCCGAAGCACTGAAAAGCGTGCATAACCGCCGCTTCTCCTGCAAGCTCATTGTTTCGCCAAAAGACATGGCGGCCGTTATAAAACATCTTTTCCCACGCATAAGCGGTAACGGCGTTTTTTATGATTTTATCGGTGATATCTTTATTCTGCGTGGCATGAACCCAGCCGAAGATTGTCTGTCCGGGTTTCAAAGATTCCAAATAATCGGCATCACCTATTTTCGGATCACAGATGATCTGCTTGCTTAATGCTTCTTCACGGGAGCAGATTCTGCATCCCAGGTTGCTGTATTCGCTGTCATCAATCCCGAGAATTTCGCCGTAGCCTTTTTCAAAATACAGACTTTCGGGCGATTTCATCAGCTTAATATGCTCAGGAATTATCGCTCTTCTGTTTTCGTTTTCCTTGTGACTGATCGGAAATCCGACTGCTTTCATGTAATCACTCCCTTTGTTCCCGTTCTGTTACAAATTCTCCTTATACCACGCAATCGCAAGCTTGATTCCGTCCTCAAAGCTGTAATCCGGATCATACCCTAAAAGTGCTCTTGCTTTGGATATATCGGCGTTGCTGTGCTTGATGTCGCCGGCTCTGTCCGGTCCGAAAATCGGCTCAACGTCCTTTCCGAGCGCTTTGGACAGATGGTAATAAATATCGATCAGATACTCTCTGCCGCCGTAGGCAATATTGAACGCTTCGCCGCTCGCCTCTTTGCCGGCAAGACAAGCTTTGAGATTCGCTTCTATAACGTTTTCAACAAAGGTGAAGTCACGGCTTTGCTTTC
>JBJFHV010000196.1:0-2531 GCA_051894015.1 Acutalibacteraceae bacterium
TTCACGGTTTCCCCCGATATCAGCCTCGAGGAGGTAGAAGCGACAGCGACGATTATCTCTGCCGAAGCAAACCCCGATGCAAAGATTATCTGGGGCGTCGCATTTGACGAGTCGCTTGAGGACGCAATGAAGGTCACCGTCATCGCAACAGGCTTTGAAAAGGGCGCAGATAACGGCAACGCTGCCGCCGCACCGCAGGATACCGCAGTAAAGACCGAGGAGAAAACCGAACCCGTAAAGGCGGCTCAGAAGCCCACCTTCTCGGGAGATGACGACGCCGATATCGATAACATCGTTCAGCAGTTCGATATTCTCAACAAGAGAAGAGCCAATAAGTTCTGATTACCGATGTCGCATTTTGCGATATTCTCCTGATAATATAATTGTGGAGCTGTTAAAAAACAGCCAAACAAGAGCAGAAATGATGACAAGAGAGTCAAAATTTCTGCTCTTGTTTGATATTACCCGGGAAACAGATTACGAAGTTCGGAAAAAGCACAACACGACAAGACCTGTGACGAAGAAGCATTTTTCACAGGTCGCTGCATCATTGTATAACAAGATTTTTATACCGCTATCGGCATTCGCAGTTTCTTGTTATGATATTTATAAAGGTTAAATCCGATGGAAATCAGGTAAAACTCCGAAATTACGCTTTCTATGCCTCTCCTTTGCGCTCTCTTGTAGGAACGGTTCCACTTTATGGAGCCGAATGTTCCCTCCGCTTGGATGGAACGGTTTGTGCGTAAGGTGATTCCGAGTTCTGACTTCAGGTTGTGCAATACTTCATTGTGAATTGCCGTCAGCTCACGGTTCATACGGATTGTCCTGTCACCTTCGCCTTTCGTACATTCGGCTCGTCTTAGGCAGCCTTCACAGCTTTCGCATTTGTATATCTCCTCGGTTCTGCCGTATTTATTTCCCTTTATGTGACGGTCATACAAATACTCAAATTTGCGTCCCTCCGGGCAGAGCAAGAGCCCGTCTTCGTTCCTATTGAAGTTCACGGCTCTGTACGGATTATCTCGGTATTTTATGTCCTTTGCTTCCTTCTCGAACATGGTAAACTTCATGTATTTCTCCATACCGTTCGCTTCACAGAACAGATAATTGTTGTATGAGCCGTATCCTGCGTCAGCAACCGGATACGTGGGGAATCTCCCGTATGCCTTCTTAAACTTATTCATCAACGGTACGAAGCAGTCCATGTCCGAAGCGTATTGCTGTGCGTCCACAACAGCGATATATTCATCGCAAACGCCGATTTGCATATTATATGCCGGTAACAGCTGATCGTTTCCCATGTAGTCTCTCTTCACTCGCATGAAGGTGGCGTCGTGGTCTGTTTTACTGTAGCTGTTTCGGTCATTTCCGCAAATTTCAATGTGTTCTGCGTACTTCTTTAATCGTTTCAAGTATTCAGTCAACTTGTCATACTGCCTCTGCTCCGCTGTTTTATGATGTCCTCTGCCTCTCAGACAGTTCTCGCTTACTCCCGTAAGGGACGAAAAACGCATGATGATTTCCTCAAGATACTCGATTGCATATTCTGCACGGGTTTCTATGCGAACGGCGAAACAGCTTAATATGCCGTCATTTATTTCGTTGATAAGCTCGGTGAGCTTTGCGTAAACCTTGTCTCTGCTTTTCAGGCAAGACTTTTTCCACACCCATGTATATTTGTTTGCGTTTGCTTCAATCTTGGTTCCGTCTATGTAAAGTCGGCTTAAATCCACGCCTTCCCGTTCAAACAGATATTTGTTGATATCTGAAAACAGTGTTTCAATGTTTTGTCCTATATACTCTCTTAAATGGTTTGAAACCGTAACATAGGTCGGCGCTTTTTCTCCGTCGAGAAGCCAAATATACCGTATATCGGTTTTGCATAGTTTTTCAATGTTTCGCAAAGAGGCATACCCATTTTCCATAAACGCAAACAGAGCCGCCTTCAGCATTTTCTCGCAGTTATATTTCGGTCGTCCGAGATTGCTTTTGCTCGCACGATAATACTTTGTCAGATCAACCTGCTCCATCACTTCGTTAAACGTGTAAATGGGATCGGTTATTTCAATTTTTTTTACTAAATCTGCCGGAATTTTTATTTGAATCATGGTATAATATCCTCGTTGGTATGAGTGTTTTGTGCGAAATAATTATACCACATTTCGGCTGCTTTTTAAAGAGGGCAGCCGTCTTTTTTTGAAAAAAAGCCACAAGAGTTTTTCTTCCTCTTGTGGCTTTTCTTTTCCCCGGGCTTTTTTAACAGCCCCGATTTTTTTGAATTTTTCGGTCAACCTTTTGCAAAACATTCAAAATTGCGTGGAAAATGTAAATAAAATGTGTTTTCGCTTGATTATGGCGAAAATATGTGATATTATATGTGACGTAACTTAATATGCACACAAAAAGCACGGTTCTGCGGAAGAAATTGCCGCAGATTAAAAAGGAAGCTCGGTGAAAATCCGACGCAACCGCCATTACCGTAACCAACCGTAGAGAGTGCACATATGTCATTGCGGCTTTGCCGTGAG
>JBJFHV010000197.1:0-2522 GCA_051894015.1 Acutalibacteraceae bacterium
AACCGTCCATATCGGTCAGAAGCTGATTGAGCGTCTGTTCCCGTTCGTCGTTTCCGCCGATTCTTGAATCACGTTTTTGTCCGATGGCGTCAATTTCGTCAATGAACACGATGCAGGGTGCTTTTTCCTTGGCCTGCTTGAAAAGGTCACGAACCTTGGAAGCACCCATACCGACGAACATTTCAACAAATTCCGAACCGGACATCGAGAAAAACGGCACATTCGCCTCACCGGCAACCGCCTTGGCCAGCATCGTCTTACCGGTTCCCGGAGGTCCGACAAGTAAAATACCCTTCGGCATAGAGGCGCCGATCTCGGCATATTTTTTCGAATCATGCAGATAGTCAACGATTTCGGCAAGGCTTTCCTTGGCTTCGTCCTCACCCGCAACATCGGAAAACTTAATTCCGTTCGACGACTTGACATAGACCTTGGCGTTGCTCTTGCCCATATTGAACATCATTGAGTTTTCACCGCCGGCTTTTTTCATAAGCTTACGGGTGATAATCTGCCCGATTCCGATAAATATCAGCGTCGGCAGAATCCATGTCAGAAAGATTGTAAGAAGCGGTGACGTTTCTTCAATGATTTCGCTTGAGAAAACCGCGCCGGAGGCCTTGAGACGATTGACAAGATCAGGGTCATTCATCAGACCTGTTTTATAAATCACCGATTCGTCCTTATTTGTAAAAACAATCTGATTGTCCTGAATCTGAACACGTCCGATGTCTTTTTCTTCCATCATGGTCATAAACGTACCGTAGTCTGTCTCTTTCACCTGTCTTGCCATGATTTGCGGAATCAAAAGCAAATTAAACAGCACAATCACCAACAGCACAATTCCGTAATAGTATATCAGCGGTTTTTTCGGTTTTTTGACTTCGTTCATCATTTTCTTTTCCTTTCGTTTCCATGAAAATTTTTTTGTAATAAATCCGTTTATCGGTTTTACTTTAAAAATTCAGCTGCGCGCTGCACTTCCTGCGGCGTAAACGCAAAACGGTCAGACATTTTGCTGAGCGTTTTATAAATTGCAGACAGCCTCGAATATCATATTGTCCTCCGTTTTAACAAAAGCTGTCACAATGATATCAACGGCCGCTTCAACAATCAAAGCAACGGCAATGAAGATCCACAAAGCCTTGGTGCCGCTGAAAGGATTGCACAAAATGATAATGGCACAAATCAAAGATAAAGCCGCACTGATTGCCGCCCAATACCACTTTTCCGCTTTAAGACGCAGCATATCTGCCGTCCACTGAATTTTAACGATACCCATAATCAACGTACCGACACCATAAATAACGGTAATCAACGGAAATACGGCAATAAACCAGTCACTTTTTACGATACAGAAAATACCGGATGCAGCTACGATCAACCCGCGCATCAGTCCCTTTTCGGCGGCAGCTTTTACGGGCGGCAATCTGAAGTACTGAACAATGCTTGCGATACCCATGATTGTCAGCACCACACCGGCAAAGGTAATAATTCCCGTTGTAAAGCCAACCGGGTTAACCAGCAGAAGAATACCTACTGTCGCTTCACACAAAGACATAACGATTCTGCTGATCTTAAATGTTATTTTCATAAGTTTCTCCTCTCTTTTGGTTATACTTGACAATCTTGTTTTTTGAATATTATAATATACACATGTAGATTTTGCAACAGACAGATGATTCATGGCTGACGCGAAATGTACATTGCTGCTCATTTTGTCGGATTTAATCGGATTTCGGAGGTTGTAAATAATGGAAAATAAAGAAAATCAAAGAATCATGCTGACCAAACGGCTACTGAAAGAAAGCCTGTTCAAGCTTTTGGAAAAGAAAAATATCAAAAAAATATCGGTCTGTGAATTATGTCAAGACGCCGGAATCAACCGTTCCACTTTCTATAACCATTACGGCAGTCAATTTGACTTACTCAAGGAAATGGAATTGGATATGATTGATGACCTGAATCAGATTTGGGAAAGTGAGCATCAAAACAACAGCTGGACACTGAACAAACGGGTGTCGGCACTGTGCACATACTTCAAGGAAAACGAAAAATTTGTAAAACGAATTTTGTCAAACGAAGATACCAACTCCGAATTTGCATCGCTGCTGATAGAGGCCGCTCATGTTCAGACGATATATAAACAGGTTTTTTCAGACGTAAAAGACGAATGTAAGCTTGAGTTAATGATGACATTTTTAATAAACGGAACCTATCAGATGGTTCGCAGATGGCTGCTTGAAAATATTCCGTTATCACCCGATGAGATGGGAGAACTTGTTTTTAAAATGTCAGCCTGTGACTGGGAAATACCCGGCATACCATCGTAAGCAAGAAATGCAAAATCGCGCTCCTGACAATTCCATAACAAATGTCATGTATGATTATTAAAAAACGAGGTGAAATGAATTATGGTAAAAAATCAAAGATGTATTTTAATTGCTGATGATGAACCGAGAATGGTACGGGCGCTGAAGGACTTTTTTCATGCAAATGACTTTTATGTTTTGGAGGCCTCGGAC
>JBJFHV010000198.1:0-12461 GCA_051894015.1 Acutalibacteraceae bacterium
ATCATGTCATCCATACTGCCACCCGGCGGAAGCATCGGCAAAACAAATTCGTCCGGCGGAATGACACAGTCGATTAAGACAGGTCCGTTTGTGTCAAAGGCTTCTTTGAACGCTTTTTCGAACGCCTCGGGGGTCTCCGTTCGAACACCCTTTAAGCCAAAGGCTTCGGCAAGCTTGACAAAGTCCGTTTTACGGTTGAGGGTCGTATTCGAATAGTGCTTATTATAGAAAAGCGTCTGCCACTGACGAACCATTCCCAAAACGCCGTTGTTCATGATGACGATGACGACGTTCGCGTTGTAGGAAACAGCGGTGGCAAGCTCGTTGAGGTTCATGCCGAAGCTGCCGTCACCCGTAATCAGTACGGTCTTATCCTCGGAGCCGATTGCAGCACCGATTGCCGCACCGAGACCGAAGCCCATCGTGCCTAAGCCCCCGCTTGAAACAAACTTTCTTGTCTTGCCGAATTTGCAGTACTGTGCCGTCCACATCTGATGCTGACCGACGTCGGTTGCAATCACGGTATCCGAATCAATGACCGAGTTGACAATATCGAAGAAACGGTCGGGGAAGATAATATCCTTGCCGGCTTTCAGTTCTTTCTGCCGGCGGCTTTGATCGATTTCCTTTTCTTTTGCCTTAAAGCCGGCAATCGTCTGAGCCCATTCCGGACGGCTCTTCTTTTCGCATTTGTCCGCGATTCTTCTGAATGCGTCCGCAACGTCGCCGAGAATACCGAGGTCAACCGTAATGTTCTTGTTGATTTCCGCAAAGTCGATATCGAGCTGAATCTTCTTTGCCGTCACGGCAAACTTGCTCTTGTTGCCCGTTGCCCGGTCGCTGAAGCGGATTCCGATTCCGAAAATCAGATCGGCGTGATTGAGCGCCTGAGACGAGGCGTAATGACCGTGCATACCCTGCATACCGAGGAAGCGTTCACAATCGGTCGGAATCGCCGAAATGCCCATCAGCGTACAGCCGATCACGGCGTCGATTTTGTCGGCAAGCTTCTTGACATCCTCGTAAATTTCGGTACCGATGACGCCTCCGCCGATATAGATGTAAGGACGCTTACATTCGTTAATCAGCTGTACCGCCTTTTCGATTTCGCTTTCCTTCGCCTTGGGAAGCGGATAACGCGCCTGCTTCGGCTGCGGCTCGTATTCGCATACGGCGCACTGTACGTCCTTCGGCACGTCAATCAGAACGGGACCGGGTCTTCCCGAGCGGGCGATTTTGAACGCCTCTCTGATCGAGTCCGCAAGGTCGTTTACATCGTTGACGAAGTAGTTATGTTTGGTAATGGGAAGCGTGATTCCCGTAATATCGATTTCCTGAAAGCTGTCCTTACCGATCAGGTTACACGAAACATTGCCCGTTATGGCAACCATGGCAACCGAGTCGAGCATCGCTGTGGCGATTCCGGTAACAAGGTTCGTTGCTCCCGGACCGGAGGTGGCGATGCAGACGCCCGTCTTGCCGGTTCCTCTGAAATAGCCGTCGGCGGCATGGGCGGCGCCCTGCTCGTGAGCGGTTAAAATATGATTGATTCTGTCGCTGTTTTTATAAAGCTCGTCATAGATGTTGAGCACCTGACCGCCCGGATAGCCGAAAACATCGGTTACACCCTGTTCGATCAAAGTTTCAACTATGATCTGCGCTCCTGTCAATTTCATCTTTATCAAGTCCTTTACGGTTCAGTCTGTCATTCTGTTAATGGCGCTTACAAGTGCCTTGACGGAAGAAACAATAATATCCGTGTCGATGCCGACACCCCAGGTAAGCTTGCCGTCCTTTGTGTTCTTGATGCCGACGTAAGAGGCGGCGTGAGATTTTGAGCTGACCTCCAAGGCATGCTCGGTGTAAACCTCAACCGAGTAGCTGTCGCCGACAACGGTTTTCAGTGCATTCGAAACCGCGTCAAGTCTGCCGTTGCCCTTTGCGGACACTTCAAATTCCTTACCGTTGTATTCGCCCGAAACGAAAGCCTTGATGCCGTCTTTCTGAACGTAATGCGCCTCGGTCACCTGAAGCGGAGACTCAATATTGGTATAATCTTTCATCAGGATATCATATACCTCCTGCGGCATAAGCTCCTTATGGGCATGGTCGGAAATGCTCTTGACGTGATAGCCGAAATCTTCTCTCATCTTTGCGGGAAGCACCATTGAGAACTGCGTTTCCAGAAGATAACCGATACCGCCCTTGCCTGACTGAGAGTTAATACGGATCACGTCGGCCTCGTAGACTCTTCCGACATCGGTCGGGTCAATCGGAAGGTACGGTACGTTCCAATGCTCCGTTCCCTTTTCTTCACGCCACTTCATGCCCTTGGCGATTGCGTCCTGATGCGAACCGCTGAACGCCGCAAAAACAAGCTTTCCGCTGTACGGCTGACGCTCGTAGACGTGCATTCTTGTTACTCGCTCGTAAACCTCGGTGATTTCGGGAAGATTCGAGAAATCAAGCTCCGGGTCAACGCCCTGCGAATACATATTGAGTGCCAGTGTAATGATATCTACGTTACCCGTTCTTTCGCCGTTTCCGAAGAGGGTTCCTTCGATTCTGTCGGCACCGGCAAGAAGTCCCATTTCGCTGTCGGCAACGGCACAGCCTCTGTCGTTATGCGGATGAAGAGAAATAATGAGATTTTCTCTGTTATTGAGGTTCTTGCACATATATTCCACCTGATTGGCGTAAACGTGCGGCATGGAATGGGACACCGTGACGGGCAGGTTGATGATAACCTTATCGTTTTCACTCGGCTGCCATACGTCAATAACGGCGTTGCAGATTTCAAGCGCAAATTCCGGCTCGGTACCCGTGAAGCTTTCGGGGGAATATTCAAAGGTGAAGTGACCCTCGGTTTTTTCACGGTACTGCTTGCAAAGCTTTGCGCCGAAAACAGCGATGTCGATGATTTCTTTCTTATCCTTTTTAAAGACCTGTTCTCTCTGGGCAACCGAGGTCGAATTATAAAGATGAACGATGGCGTGCTTGGCGCCTTTGAGTGCTTCAAAGGTCTTGGCGATGATGTGCTCTCTCGACTGCGTCAGCACCTGAATGGTGACATCGTCGGGAATCAGGTTCTGTTCAATCAATGCACGGCAGAAATCGTATTCGGTCTCGCTTGCGGCGGGAAAGCCGATTTCGATTTCCTTGAAGCCGACTTTTACCAGGAACTTGAAAAATTCAAGCTTTTCTTCAAGACTCATCGGAATGATAAGAGCCTGATTGCCGTCTCTCAGATCGACGCTGCACCAATAGGGAGCTTTGTCGATATAGGTTTTGTTTCTCCAGTCCATTGTGACGGGCTTCGCCTCAAAAAACTGTCTTGTGTACTTTTCGTAGCCTTTCATTGTGATCTCCTTTTCCGTTGCATTCCGAATAATAAAAAAATCTCTTTTACTCAAAAAATGCAACTGCTGCTTTTTTGTGTAAAAGAGACGAAGATATTCATTTCTCCGCGGTACCACTCTTTCTTGGTGATAACACCCACTCAGGCACATCTAACAATGCGCTTCTCTGTAACGGGAGAGCCCGTTCAGACCTAATGAAAACTTTCTCAGTCCGAAAGCTCCGGGACGAGTTATACTTGACCTTCTTTATCGGCTCACAGCGGCCGCCGACTCTCTGAAAAAGAACAGTGAAGCTTGTTTCCCATCAAAGCTTTTAAAAATATTGGAAATATGATACTACAAGAAAAACCGTTTGTCAAGGGTTTTTTCATTTATTTTTCAAGAATTCTATTATGAGAGGCACTGCGTCAGAGTTTCATATCCTTGTTCTGATAAGAGAAAATATACAAAAATTCGAAAATGAAAACGGAACAATCGACGGTGCGATCAGGCCGGACGTGAATGTGAAACCGACAAGAAAAAAGTGATGCTGTCGGAGTGTAAGAAAACAGAATCGGCTTTATCAAAATACCGTCCCGGGGAAACTCTCGGGACGGTATATTATTATCAATATATATTGACATTTTTAATTTTACGTTATATAATAGAACCAATTAAAATTACAGGAGGTAAATACTATGAGACCGACATTTGTTGGACAGTTTGCAAGCATCCGGAAGGTGATTGCCGTACTTTTGTTTATCATGTCGCTGTTTACGGTGAGTGCAAAAGAGGTTGATCTTTCAAACGTAAAGCTTGAGGTGAGTTCAGATCTTACGACCGAATCGACAGAATTTACTTATGATTTGACCAACAACACCAAGAAGGCTTTTGATTGGAGAGTGTCCGTCGATAAGCTCGAAATGAAAGACGGCGACGGATGGAAAGAGGTTCCGATCATCCCGGATTTTAATCAATTCGATCTTCAGAAAGTTACATATGATGAATTGATGCCGACGGGAACTTACCGCTATAAAGTCAACATCAAAGGCATGATCGGACAGGAAACCTTTGACGAGGGTGTTTACAAACTGACGGTCAGCTTTGAAACCGCCGGAGACTACAAGGTTCAGCAGACGGGAACCGCTTCATGCGAATTTACCGTCGCGGCATAACATTACAGAATATTCAAAGCGGCAGAAGCGAAAAGGCTCCTGCCGTTGCTGTTTGTTTGAAAGCGTTTTCCGACGGGACACGATCGTGTTATTTCACAATCAGGCGATAGGGCAGGCTGTTTTCCTCCAGACTCTCCATGTCTCCGATCGGTGCAAATTCCCGGCGGATCACATGAAGACTGTTCTCTCCGGAAAGCGCGGTTGTATCAAGTTCTACGGTCAGCACGGTCTGCTTATCCTTTTCAACCGTCACGTCCGTGTACCTGGCGCCGTCAAATACCGGAAGAAGCTCGTTGTTTAAGGAAAGACAGATTCTGTATTTGCCGGGCTTTCCGTGCAGATTGATTTTGATTTTAGTTTTTTTCGATTTCTTGACTTTGATGTCGGTGTTGTGTACAAGAACGCCGTCCTCATAATAGATCGACTCGGAGATATCCTTATAGAGATAAATACCTCTTGTTTCCTTATAGTCGTTATCATTGTTTACGCCATCAGAAAAATCGTAGGACTTATAAATCCGATCATCTGTTTTCGTCACTTCGGTTCCGGAAAACGATGCGCAGATCTTTTCCTGAGTCGGTGCGTCCTTTTTCATGATGAGCTTGCCGCAGGTGCTTATCAGACTGTAGCTTGGAATGGCGGAAAGCAGTTTATGCGGGTGCTCAAGTTCGGGTCTTGCCATCATGCAAAGGCTCAGCTGAAGCTCTTCGCCCTTTTTGCCGATGTTCGGCGTGAACGAGATTTCAAAGGTCTTGTGTTCGCTTCCGGAAGTATCAATCATGAGAAATTCACCGGTGGAGGTTTTTCCGTCAGGTGTTTTGAGGGTAATGGTCTGTCTGACAGAGTCCAGATTGACAAACAAAGCCTTTTTGCATTGGTCATAATCGCTGTCACCGCCGTCATAACTCAGTTTTATGACAACCTTTTTTCCGTTATAAACCACGGTTGTGAGGTCTTCGTCGGTGTCAACCGGGTTACTGCCGTCCGTCAAAGAGGATAAGACGCTCTTTTTCTCCGACCAGTCCCAGGTGGTTTCACTGCCTTTCCGGATGGTGATTGCCGTAACCGATGCACAAAGACTCAGGCAGAATACCGCAATCACGGCCGCAATCAGAATGCGTCTGAAATTGAGTCTGCGGACAGGCTTTGTCTTCGGCTTCGGAATATGCATTTCCCGGCTTTGAGCGGTCAGCTCGTTATATTCGTCCGCCGCCGCTTTGCGAAAAGCGTTTTTAATGTGTTCATTTCTATTCGTCATAATCTTTTGTCTCCTTTCTGATGATTTCAATCAGCTTGTGTCTGCCTCTTGCAAGCTGTTGTTTGACGGTGTTTTCGTTTCTTCCGATAAGCTGAGCGATTTCTCTGATCTTGCATTCATTGAAATAGTAAAGCGTAAGCACGTCACGGTATTTGCTGTCAAGCTTCTTGATGCTTCGGACAACTGCGTCAAATTCCTCTTTTTCACAAAGGCGTTCAAGCGTCATTTCGTCCGACACGGCGTCGAAGTCTTCGAGCGGCACCGTGCTTTCGGTATAGCCCTTTTTCACAATATCAATCGCCTTGTTTCTTGCCGTGATGACGGCGTAGGACGCTTCGCTGAGAGGATTTGCGCTTTTGAGCGAATCCAATCTTTTTGAAACGGACAGCATGGCTTCGGAAACGGCGTCCTCGGCAAGCTGATAATCGTTGGTGACTTTGTACGCCGCAAGAAACATGATTTTTCGGTGCTTTTCGTAAAACTGCTCGAATCCTGCCTCGTCCCTTGCTTTTTCGGGCAATTGCCGTCCCTCCTTTGTTTTCATGCATGCTTTGAAAGATCTTTCATAAATATAGACTGTGTTTTTGCGTGGCAGGTTACAGTCGTTTGAAAATTTATTTTTCTTCAACGGTTTAAAGCGGCATGAATAATCGTTGACATTGAACAAATTATATGATAACATTAAACAGATAATATGTGAATATTAACAGTTAAGGAAAAAGCACAACTTTAATGGAATACGAAAGGAAAACAAAAATGCCGATTACCGAATTTCTGGAAAATAACGCAAGGCTGTACCCCGACGACATCAGCCTTGTGGAAATCAATCCGGGTGCGAAAACCAAAACCACCTGGCGTGAGTTTTCGCTGACCCAGGCGACAGGCGAATATTACCGCCGTGAAATGACATGGCAGGATTTTGACTGCCGTGCCAACCGCTTTGCGAATCTTCTTTTGTCAAGAGGAATCAAGAGAGGTCAGAAAGTTGCCATTCTTTTGATGAACTGCATCGAGTGGCTTCCGATTTATTTCGGCGTGCTCAAAGCCGGTGCTATTGCCGTGCCCTTAAATTACCGCTATACGGCGGACGAAATCAAATACTGTCTTGAAAAATCCGATTCGGAATACCTTGTTTTCGGTCCCGAATTTATCGGAAGAATCGAGCAGATCGCCGACATCATTCCGCAGATTAAAATGAAGCTTTTCGTAGGTGTTGACTGCCCGACCTTTGCCGAAAGCTGTGACAAGCGCATCAGCTATTGCCGAAGCAAAAAGCCCGAGATGACGATCACCGATTCCGACGACGCCGCCATTTATTTTTCAAGCGGTACGACGGGCTTCCCGAAAGCAATTTTACATGACCATAGGAGTCTTGTTCATTCCTGTAAGGTCGAACAGAACCACCACGGACAGACAAGAGACGATGTTTTCCTTTGCATTCCGCCGCTTTATCATACGGGCGCAAAAATGCATTGGTTTGGCAGTCTCCTGTCCGGCAGTAAGGCGGTGCTTTTAAAGGGCACAACGCCCGAGCTGATTATCAAAACCGCTTCGGAGGAAAAATGCTCGATCGTCTGGCTTCTTGTTCCCTGGGCACAGGATATTCTTGACTCGATTGACCGGGGCGACATCGACCTTTCACAATATGACCTTTCCGCGTGGAGACTGATGCACATCGGTGCACAGCCCGTTCCGCCGAGTCTGATTAAACGCTGGAAGCAGGTCTTCCCGAATCACGAATACGACACCAACTACGGTCTGAGCGAATCCATCGGCCCCGGCTGTGTTCATCTCGGTGTGGAAAACATCGACCATGTCGGCGCCATCGGAAAAGCGGGCTACGGTTGGGAAATCAAGATTGTTGACGACAAGCACGAAATCGTCAAGAAAGGCGAAGTCGGCGAGCTTGCCGTTAAGGGTCCCGGCGTCATGAAATGCTACTATAAGGACGAAAAAGCGACCGAAGAGGTTCTTTCGGACGGCTGGCTTTTCACCGGTGATATGGCGCAGGAGGACGAGGACGGCTTCATCTGGCTTGTTGACCGCAAAAAGGACGTTATCATCACGGGCGGCGAAAACATCTATCCGGTTCAGATTGAAAATTTCTTACGAAAGAACGACAAAATCAAGGACGTTGCTGTCATCGGTCTTGCGGATAAGCGGCTTGGCGAAATTGCGACGGCGATTGTCGAACTCAAGCCCGGCGAAGAGATGACCGAGGAAGAATTCAATGCGTTTTGCGTTGAACTTCCGCGATACAAGCGGCCGAGAAAGGTGATTTTCGCCGAAGTGCCGAGAAACCCGACCGGTAAAATCGAAAAGCCGGTACTTCGTGAGCGGTACGGAGCCGCAAATCTTATCGCTGATGAGAATGAAAAGAAATAAAGGCAATCTCTGTGACCGTTAAGGCTGTTAGAGTTTGCCTGAGGATACATAATTTAAAGGAGTACATATAGAATATGAAAAAGCTTATGCTCGGAAACGCCGCAGTCGCCAGAGGTGCTTATGAAGCCGGTGTGCGTGTCGTTTCCTCTTATCCGGGAACTCCGAGTACGGAGATTACCGAAAACATGGTGCAGTATGACGAGGTCTATGTCGAATGGGCGCCGAACGAAAAGGTTGCCGCCGAAACCGCAATCGGTGCGTCAATCGGCGGAGCCAGAGCGATGTCCTGCATGAAGCACGTCGGTCTGAATGTCATGGCGGACCCCGTGTTCACCGTCAGCTACATCGGCGCAAACGGCGGTCTTGTGTTCTGCGTGGCGGACGACCCGGGTATGCACTCGTCACAAAACGAGCAGGACTCCCGTCACTATGCCGCCGCGGCAAAGGTGCCGATGTTAGAGCCTGCCGATTCGGCGGAATGCAGAGACTTCACAAAGGCAGCTTTCGCCCTGAGCGAAGAATACGACACCCCCGTTTTTATCCGTCTTTCCACAAGAATTTCCCACTCGCAGAGTCTTGTTGAGCTTCATGAGAAAGAGGATATCGACCTGAAGCCGTATGAAAAAAGTATTCCGAAGCACGTGATGATGCCGGCGATGGCGAAAAAGCGTCATGTCGTGGTCGAAGAAAGAGAAAGAAAGCTTCGTGAATTTGCAAACACCTGTGAATTCAATAAGATAGAGGACAACGGCGCAAAAATAGGCGTGATTACCTCGGGTGCGGCGTATCAGTACGCAAAAGAGGCACTCGGCAATAAAGCAAATTACTTAAAGCTCGGCTTGGTTTATCCGCTCCCCGAAAAGCTTATCAAAGATTTCGCGGAAAAGTGCGACGAGCTTTGGTGCGTGGAGGAGCTTGACCCGATTTTTGAACAGTTTATCCGTTCGCTCGGTGTCACCGTCAGAGGCAAGGACGAATTTACGCTTCTTGGTGAATACAGCCAGAACATGATTAAAAAAGTTATTCTCGGCGAAGAGACAGAACATCAGGCAGTGTCGGATATTCCCGCCCGTCCTCCCGTGCTTTGCACAGGCTGTCCGCACAGAGGTACGTTCTATGTTCTTAAAAAGCTCGGACTGACCGTTTCGGGTGATATCGGCTGTTATACCCTCGGTGCCGTTGCGCCGTTACAGAGCGTAGACACCACAATCTGTATGGGTGCTTCCGTCAGCGCCGCGCACGGCATGAGCAAGGCAAGAGGCAAGGACTTCAACAAAAAGCTCGTTGCGGTTATCGGCGACTCGACCTTTATCCATTCGGGTATCACGGGCCTGATTGATATTGTCTACAACAAGGGCAACAACACCGTGATTATTCTTGATAACTCGATCACCGGCATGACGGGACATCAGGATAACCCGACCACCGGCAAAACAATCCGGGGCGAAGCCACGAAGCAGGTTAACCTGGTTGCGCTTTGTCACGCAGTCGGCGTTGACCGTGTCCGTGTTGAAGATCCGTTTAATTTAAAGGGCTTCGAAAAGGCGGTAAGAGAAGAAACCGAAGCGGACGAACCGTCGGTTATTATTGCTCAGCGTCCGTGCGCACTTCTCAAGACGGTGAAGTATACCGGTCACTGCGAAGTTGACGCGGATAAATGCCGCTCTTGTAAAATGTGCATGAAGCTCGGCTGTCCCGCGATTCTCTTCGAGGACGGCAAGGCAAAAATTGACCTGACTCAGTGTAACGGCTGCGGTCTTTGCGTTTCGGTCTGCCCGTTCGGTGCGATCAGAAAGGAGGAAGCGTAATGAGCGTGAAAAGCATTATGATAGTCGGCGTAGGCGGCCAGGGAACCCTGCTTGCCAGCCGTATTTTAGGCAACGTGATTATTGCAAGAGGACTTGACGTCAAGGTGTCCGAGGTTCACGGCATGAGCCAGAGAGGCGGCAGCGTTGTCACCTACGTCAAGTACGGCGAAAGCGTCAATTCCCCGATTATTGATGAGGGCGAAGCGGATATTATTCTTGCGTTTGAACGGCTCGAAGCTTTGCGCGCGCTTCCGTATCTCAAAGACGGCGGAAGAATCATCGTCAACGACAGAGCAATTGCCCCGATGCCCGTTATTACAGGTGCCGCCGAATATCCCGACGGCATTATTGAAAAGCTGAAGGAGCGTGCCGACACGGTAAGTCTTGACGCACTCAGCCTTGCCCAGAAAGCAGGCAGTATCAAGGCGGTCAATGTTGTTTTGATCGGCGTTCTTGCCAAGAGCACGGACATTCCGAAAGAGGCATGGCTCGAGACAATCAAGTCAACCGTTCCCGAAAAATTCCTTGACGTCAATCTCAAGGCGTTTGAACTCGGATACGAGTATGAATCATAAAGTGTAATCAAAATTTGAAAAACCCGGAGTGATAAAAATGGCAATGTTAAACCCCAAAGAAGAAACCCTCCCGCGTGAGGAGCTGACCGCCTTACAAAGCGAAAGACTTGTCCGGCAGGTCAAAAGAATGTACGAAAAGGTCGAGTGCTTCCGTAACAGAATGGACGAAAAAGGCTTAAAGCCCGAAGACATTCACGGTGTAGAGGACCTCTCCAAGCTTCCGTTCTCTTACAAGAACGACCTTCGTGACTACTATCCGTTCGGTCTTTTTGCCGTGCCGATGAAGGATATCAAGCGTATTCACGCTTCCAGCGGCACAACGGGCAAAAGAATCGTTGTCGGCTACACGGATGAAGACCTGAAAATCTGGGCGGACTGCTTTGCAAGAATGCTCGTAGCGGTCGGCGCGACGGATGAGGATATTGTTCAGGTTTCCTACGGCTACGGTCTTTTCACCGGCGGCTTAGGTGCTCACGGCGGTGCGGAAAGAATCGGCGCAACGGTCATTCCGATGTCCTCGGGCAACACGGCACTTCAGATTCAGAACATGGTCGATTTCGGTGCAACAATCCTTTGCTGTACACCGTCCTATGCGCTTTATCTCGGCGAAGAAGTCGAGCGTATGGGTCTTAAAGATCAGCTCAAGCTCAAGGCCGGTATCTTCGGCGCCGAGCCGTGGAGTGAAAATATGCGACTTGAAATCGAAAAGAAACTCGGTATCAAGGCTTACGACATTTACGGACTTTCCGAAATCTTAGGACCCGGTGTCGGCTGTGAATGCCCGGCACAAAAGGGTATGCACATCTGGGAGGATCACTTCATTCCCGAAATTATCGACCCCGACACCTGCGAGGTGCTTCCTGCGGGCGAGACGGGCGAGCTTGTTCTGACGACGATCACGAAAGAGGGCTTCCCGCTGATCCGTTACCGCACAAGAGACATCTGCCGACTCGAATACGAAACATGCGAATGCGGCCGTACCCATGTCAGAATGAGAAAGCCGAGCGGAAGAAGCGACGACATGCTGATTATCCGCGGCGTTAACGTCTTCCCGTCACAGATTGAAGAGGTTCTTATCGAGGTCGGCGGCGAAAACATCACCCCGAACTACTTTATCACGGTTGACAGAGTCAACAACGTTGATACATTTGATCTTGACGTTGAGATGAGCGAACAGTTCTTCCACGACGACGTCAAGTCGATTGCCGCCGTTGAAAAGCAGATCACCGAAAAGCTTCGTTCGGCTCTCGGCTTAGGCGTTAAGGTTCACCTTGTCAACCCGAAGACGATTGCCAGAAGTGAGGGCAAGAGCAAGCGTGTCAACGACAAGAGAAAGATTTAAAGGAGGAAACAGAAATGCTTGTCAAACAGGTATCCGCTTTTATTGAAAATAAAGCCGGCCGTCTTTGCGAAGCGGCGGACAGAATTGCCGAAAAGGGAATCGACATCAGTGCGCTTTCGCTTGCCGATTCCGCAGAATACGGCGTTTTGAGAATGATTGTAAGCGACCCGGAAAAAACGGTCGAAACCCTCCGGGAGGACGGCATCATCTGCAAGGTGACCACCGTTCTTGCCGTTGCGATGGACGATACGCCGGGCGGCTTTGCAGGCGTTCTGAATACGCTGACCGAAGCCGGAATCGAGATCAAGTATATTTACGCCTGCATTTCAAGAATCAGCGGCAAGGCGCTCATGATTTTCAGCGTGGAAAATCCGGAAATTGCCGATGCGCTGATTGCCAATACGGTTGCAGGTTCGGTTGACCCGAGCGAGATTTATCGCATCTGAGGGTTCAGAGGTCAGAAAACAGAAACGGGGCTGCGGTGCTTTTGCAGTCCCGTGATTTTTTGTATACAAAGACCGGGCTGTGCGTTGTGCATAGCCCGGTTCCGTGCTTTTATTTTGCTTTTGTTTCCGCTTGT
>JBJFHV010000199.1:0-2503 GCA_051894015.1 Acutalibacteraceae bacterium
CGTCGTTGTATCCTGAACCGAATGACCACCGTGTCGGGTTGAATGCCCGCCATGGTCGGAGGCAAGGACAATCAGCCAATCCTCTTCGGCATAGGTTTCCCTCTTTTTCACGCTTTCAAGAAGCTGATAGGATATCCGGTCAAGATTGCAGACACCGGCAACATAGCGGTAATTTCCGTCACCGAAGTCCGTGCCGTGACCGTTATCGTCGGGGTTTTCAAAAATTCCGAATATGAGATCATCGCCCAAAGCAATCCTTTCCTTGAGACTGTCGAAGACTTCCGGGTCGTTGTGAAGCTGACAGAAATATTCATTGAGATTGTTCTGTCCGGCGTATTCGATTTCGTTTTTATAAGTGTAATCAAAATGGGTCGGCCAGATTGCACTGAAAGAAGCCGTAAAGCCTTTTAAAGCGAGCGTTTTCAGCACCGTGGGATACTCCTCGTCAAGCGACCATTCCATTCCTGTTTTCCACGGCTTTTTCATCCACTTTCCGCAAAGTGCACTGGCCCAGCCTTGCGCCGTACTTGTTTCCTGAAGATTGCTTTTATCGCCGCCGACATAGGTAATATAAAGTCCGCCGCTTTTTTTGACTTCGGCGATTGCGCTGAATAAGCCTGTAATGTTATTGCCGCTGACTTTTTTGTCGTCACTTTGAATCAGATATTTCATGGCGTCCGCCCGACAGCCGTCCCAACCGATAAAAAGACATTTCGGTTTTTTGTCGGAGGCTTCGAAGTGACGGAGAATCACCTGACGGACAACCGTCTGCGGCATTTTTGTTTCGAATGTATTATCAAAAATTCCTTTTGCGTTCACCGAACGGATATATTCTTTTCTTTTCAACATAAAAACACCTCATTAGATAATAGTACTTACAATCCTGCTTTTTGATCATTTTGCATGTTCACATTTTTCTTCCAAAACACCGCGAACAAATTCTTGCGCCTTTTTGACGGCGGTTTTCCCGGTTGCGGTATCGCACGCAAGAGATCCGGCATGAACACCGTTTATTTTTGTGCACACAAAGAATTCATTTTTCACGCCTGCCTTATCAAGGTCATTATGTAAGGCGACCGATTCCGGCAACAATAAATCATATTTTGAGCCGACAATAAATGACGGCGGAAAAGAGGAATCGGTATAATCTGACGGTGATAATCCTTTTAAATTTCCGGCCGCGTATTCCTGTCTGATCTGATCTAACGGCATACCGCAAAGAGCCTCGATAAACAACTCCATATTTTGAAATTTCGTATCGAGCGATCGTATTGGGTCATAGATTCCGCTCATCAGCACCAAGGCGTCCGCCTTAAAATCGGATTGATATTGAAACTCTATTTTCATGGAATCATAAAGCTCATGATGGCTTGTTACCACACCGACAAGAGAAGCAAAATATCCGCCTGCCGATTCTCCGGCAACAACAACCCGGGAAGTATCAATATGATATTGCTCAGCATGATCAAGCACATATTCAATCCCCTTGAAAATCTGTCGGATATGCTCAGGGTGCCTGGCATCAAGCGAATAATCATAACCGATATTGGCGCAGATGTAGCCTTGCTCCGCCCAGTTTTCACAATAAAACCGGCGTGCTTTCCGAAGACCGGACAGCCAGCCGCCGCCGTGTATATAGATTAACAACGGCTTTTTTTCATGATCGCAGTTATTTTTCTCGATCATATCAAGCAACGTTCTTTTCCCGTTTTTGAGATACTTAATGTTCTCCTGTTTTTTTCATGTTTGTATGCTTTTTATAAAACAGTACCCACAAACCGACTTCGAGCACATTGGAAACCTTTTCAAACACAACGATTTTTCTTTTTTTAGATTCAGAAAAAGACATATTATTTCCCCTCCGGTTCGGCGTTAAAGCCGTTGTTATACATTTAAACAATGTTCTTCGTAAAACGCAATCAGCCTGCAAATTGCAGTTGATGACAGGGCCGGTATATTCTCATCATTACGACCGCAGGATTTTGAAAGGACAAAAAATAAAACCTGATATCATTATACTGAAGTTTGGAAAAGGTAATTTCTATCGAAGAAAACACCAAGTATTAACTAAGATTATTTGTGATCATGGTGAAAAATCAGAAATGGCTTTTCCCAAAAAAGCAGTTTCGGAAATAGTATTCTAGGCGGCGGTGGAGCGCACTGCCGCTTATTGTCTTTGAGGTGAATCATGAAGAGAAAAAGATTATTTGAAGATATTGTTCATGCAATTTTTCTGATACTCGGCTTGATAACGGTTGGCTGTGTTTTGATTATATCCGTCTATCTTGTCGTTTCCGGTATTCCGGCCATCAGGCAAATCGGACTGATTGACTTTCTATTCGGAAAGGAATGGGCGTCAACCGCCGCCGAGCCGAAGTTCGGCATACTTCCCTTTATTCTGACAAGCGTTTACGGCACCGCAGGAGCCATTTTCATCGGTGTGCCGATCGGTTTTTTTACGGCGGTTTATCTTTCAAAGTTTGCCGGAAAAAGAATCCGTTCC
>JBJFHV010000200.1:0-2502 GCA_051894015.1 Acutalibacteraceae bacterium
ATACCCAATATTTCAGGCCGGAATCGGCAAGAAGACCTTCGGCGATCGTCTTACTGATTGCATAGTGGTCATAAACACTGATCTGGATCGGGTCACCGGTTCTGCCCCAATGAACGGGAGCATTTCGGTCACCGGTCTGAGCAACCGTACCGATATATACAACTTTAACGGCATCGGGATCGGGCTGAGCCTTGACAGCGTTAATGATGTTCTTCATAGCGGTAATATTGGTGAACATTGTCTTTTTCGGATAGTAGTCCGCCGCGGGAGAAACAAGTCCGCCGACATGAATAACGAAGTCTGCACCGGTTACGCAGGCAAGAACATCTTCATATACCGTAAGATCGCCCCAATAAAGAGTAACATGGGGATCATTTACATAAGGAGCAAATTTGTCTCTGTTTTTCTTGCTGTCACGGTTGAGTAAAACAATGTTATACAAATCGCGTCTTTTGTAAAGCTCTTTGAAGCCGGCAAAGCCCATGTTGCCTGATGCGCCTGTGAGAAAAACTGTCTTCTTCATTTTTACCACCTTTTCCGTCAAAAAATTTATAAAGAATCCTTTTTAGACATTCTATGTTAAAAATTATACAACATATATCCGCAACAATTGTTAAAGATTTGTTAATTATTGTGGCAAGTACCGGTAAACTTTTCATACAGATTTTCTTGTATAATCTGTATTGCGTAATTGTATTTGCTTCCGATTTGTGCAAAACGACAAAGTTTTTTCCGAAAATACAGCTTTTTGACCAAAAAAAGGCTGTATTCTTTTTAAGAATTTAAAACGCCGTGTCACATGTTATTATGATATCGGTAAAGAATACAGTTTACCGTACTAAGTTTGAAAAGGAGCATCAAAATGAACGAAAAAAAGAAACTCACCATCGTCAGCAAGCCTCCCAAGGGAAAAATGGCCGGACTTCTGATCGTCTTCGCCTGGATTATTCTTTGGAATATCATCTATCAGGCGTGTCACAACATTCTCACCTCGGGATCCATTCAGATTATCAACTGGTCCTTCTTCATCAGCGTTACAATTTTCTTCATGCAGGAAGAGCTCAGTTATAAAGAACGCTTCTGGCATACGCTTTGTGGCGGTGCCGTCGGACTTCTGATGGCCGCCGGTGTCGTAGCAGGATGTGTCGCTTTGATGAAAGCCGGTTTAAGTCACTTTGTCGCCATCAGTATTCTGTTGGTTGTTTCCATCGGTGCGCTGATTCTTCTTCACCCGTATTTACCGGTGTTCTTCAACAACGTTGGCTTTTGTTATTTCATCATTTCGCTTATCAACAGTTCGGAAACCATCTCCTCTCTTCCGAGCAATCTGCTTTCTCTTCTTTTGGGCAGCATTATCTTAAACCTCGGCTGCAGCGCACTTCTGACGCTTTACATCAACAACAAAAAGAAAAAAGCTATCGCAGCTGCCAAAGAAAAAGAAGCCGCTGCCGCAAACAAATAATCCTCCGACAAATCAAAACTACCGCTTCGAACAGCCGAGGCGGTAGTTGTTTTTTATGGGTAGATTTAAAACGTAAGCTTGTGGTTCATTTCCTTAACTGTCTCTTCGTCAAGCTTGACGATTTCACGGTCATACGTCAGCATACCGTTGACCTCAAATTCAACGTCGGAAACCTGCGTATAAACGGAAGCGGACAGTCCCTTTTTCATCATCGGGATCACCTGATGTTCATGAAGCTTGCGGTACGCTTCAGTAAGGCTTTCACGGGATTTATACATCTGATAGCCGAAGGACTTGCTCTTGTTCCAGACGTGACCGTCAAGAATCTGACTGTATCCGCCGTACTCGCTTAAAACGAACGGACGGCCGTCATACTTCGGCGCGGTGAC
The DNA here is from genome assembly GCA_051894015.1 of Acutalibacteraceae bacterium. Classification (GTDB taxonomy): domain Bacteria; phylum Bacillota; class Clostridia; order Oscillospirales; family Acutalibacteraceae; genus UBA6857. The sequence continues at coordinate 1,852 of JBJFHV010000200.1, forward strand.
GGGAAGAATATAGCGGTGAATGCTTCTCAAGTCACAGCCTCTCTGATCATACCAGCCACTGGCATGGTCAACAATTCTTGTCGGATCCTTTTGCTTGATCCGGTCGCCGATGCGTTTGGCGTCGAACTGACCCCAGCCCTCGTTAAAAGGAACCCAACAGCCGATTGACGGATGATTGTAAAGAAATTCGATCATATCGTCAAGTTCTTCTTCAAACTGAACTCTCCATTCAATCTTGTCACGGTTGAAGGTCTTATAAGCATTGTCTTTCTTCGTCAGATTGACAACCGGAGACAAAAAGCCGTAAATATTCGGAAGAACGCCCGCATGGAAAGTATTCAGCGCCTTGCCGCCGCTTACCATATCCTGCCAGACGATCATACCGAGCCGGTCGCAGTGGTAATACCAACGGTCGGGTTCAACCTTGATATGCTTTCTGAGCATATTGAAGCCGAGGTCTTTCATTTTTTGGATATCATAGATCATCGCTTCATCGGTCGGGGCGGTCATGCCGCCGTCACTCCAATAGCCCTGATCAAGAAGCCCTTTTTGGAAATACGGCTCGTTATTGAGAAAAATGCGGTTATAGCCCTGATACTCACCGATACTGAACTTTCTCATGGCGAAATAGCCTCTGACAGTATCAACCCG
>JBJFHV010000201.1:0-2491 GCA_051894015.1 Acutalibacteraceae bacterium
TTATATTCCGAATGTAAAAGATGCTCTGGATGGAGATATGAAGAATATCAAAGCATATGTTCTGGGAGATGAAGTAAAAGAAATTCCAGTTTATGCTTTCGGTTCAATTTCGGATAGTTACAGGGTAAGAATTAAATCTGTGACAGTCGGTAATAAAGTTATGAAAATAGGCGAAAGAGCTTTTTATAATTGTACAAGCTTGGATAGTATAGCGATTTCTGATAGCGTTGAATATATTGGAAGCGATGCTTTCTTTAATACTGAATGGTACAATACACAGCCGTTCGGAAATGTCTATGCTGGCAGAGTATATTATAAATACAAAGGTACTATACTCGAAAACACAAGTGTTGTAATTAATGACGGGACACAAGGCATTGTGGATGAAGCATTTAAGGATCAAGACGAATTGATTGGTGTTACTATTCCAAACGGTGTAAAATACATAGGTAATTCTGCTTTTGAAGACTGTGATAAACTTACGAGCATAACGATCCCAGGAAGCGTTAAAACAATTGGAAACGACACTTTTTATTCGTGTGGCAGTCTCTCAAATGTTATAATTGAAAACGGGGTTGAAAATATTGGCGAAGATACATTTCGAAGTATCGGAATAGAGAGGATTATAATTCCTGATAGTGTAAAAAGCATTAGCAAAGGTGCTTTTGCTCGATGTTATAATCTTATAAGCGTTTCGATTGGAAACGGGGTTGAAATAATAAAAGGAGGTATTGATCCTTATTCTGTTTTGGGAACATTTGAAAACTGTCCGCTTACCACAATCAGATTGGGAAAAAACGTAAAAACAATTGAAGCAAACGCTTTTAACGGAATTAAGACCATTCCTGAAATCTACTATGCTGGAAGCGAAGCCGACTGGAAGAACATTTCAATCGACCAGTCCAACGACATGATTCTTCGTGCGAATATGCACTATAATGTCGATATCACGCACACCCATTCCTACACTTCAGTTTTAACCAAAAAAGCAACGTGTACCGAAAACGGTGTTAAGACTTTCACATGCGACTGCGGAAAAACCTACACCGAAACGATTCCGGCAACGGGACATAAGTATGCAACAGAAACGCACGCCGCAACCTGTACGTCAATCGGCGTTTCAATCAAAAAATGTACCGTCTGCGGAACGGTTGCTTCGGCAAGCACGACACCTGCCAAAGGTCACAACTTTGTAAGCGAGATAACCGCCGCAACGTGTACCTCAATCGGTTACGAAACCAAGACCTGTAAAAACTGCGGTGAATGTCACTTCGTTCGTGTTATCCCGAATAAAGGTCACACCCTCGAGACAGACATCACACCGGCAACCTTCACCGAAAGCGGACTTTCAATCACCTCCTGCAAAACCTGCGGAACGATCACCAAAGCAACGCTCATCAAGCGGATCGCGTCCGTCACGCTTTCCGCAACGAAATATACCTATAACGGCAAGGCGCAGACCCCGACTGTTACCGTCAAGGATTCCGCCGGAAACGTCCTGAAGAAGAACACCGACTACACGGTTTCCTACGCTTCCGGCAGAAAGAATCCCGGCAAGTACACCGTTAAGGTGACATTCAAGGGCAACTATACCGGAGAAAAAACGCTGACCTTTACAATTGCACCCACCGCACCGACCCTTACCGTTACCGCCGGCGCGAAAAAAGCAACGCTCAAGTGGAACAAACAGACCGGCGCCACCGGCTACGTTGTTTACATGGCAACCTCGAAAAACGGCAAGTACACGAAGATCGCCGCCGTTAAAGGCAACACGGCGGTAAGCTACACCAAAACGGGACTGACAACCGGCAAGACCTATTATTTCAAGGTTGCTGCCTATACGACCTCCGGCGGGAGCAATATTTACAGTGCATTCTCCGCCGTTAAGGGTGTAAAAGTTAAATAAGATTACCAACAGGAGCAGTCGGATTCGGCTGCTCTTGTTGATTTTTTTAAGAATTTGTTCTTTTCTTAAGAATATTAAAATTTCGTTAAATGGGTGTTGAGTTTTTTGCGGTTTTATTGTACAATGAATCGGTATATATTTTACATGGAGAACTCTCATGGCAACAGAAGAATTTTTTAACCTCAGAAAACAAATCATCGAACAGGATTTCACCCGTATGAACGACAGGCAGAAAGAAGCGATTTTTCATGTCAACGGTCCGCTTCTGATTCTTGCCGGCGCAGGCAGCGGAAAAACCACCGTGCTTGTCAACCGCATTGCAAACCTTGTCAAATACGGCGATGCCTATAACTCACGCTTCGTGGCCTTTGAGCCGAGCGAGAACGATATTTCACTTATGAAGCAGTACCTTGACGGTGACGAGGATGTGCTGTTTGATATCGAAGACCTGCTTTCGGATAATCCGGCAAAGCCGTGGCAGATTTTAGCCATCACATTCACCAATAAGGCGGCAAACGAGCTGAAAGAACGGCTCGAGAAGATGCTCGGCGACGAAGCAAAGGAAATCTGGGCAAGCACGTTTCA
>JBJFHV010000202.1:0-2480 GCA_051894015.1 Acutalibacteraceae bacterium
TGTCGTTAAAAATCCTTGAAATACACAGAGTATTCCTGCGGATTTTTGCCTAAAATCCGACATCATTTGTGCACTATGCCAAATGCCGTGAGCTTTTAGAAATTGCCTTATCAATTATTATAAGGAGGAATATGTTATGGCTGAATTTTTCAGAAAAATTGAAGTTATTCTTGTAGATTTGTGGAATTATCTTTATCGATTCCTCGCGCATATTACAGGCGAAGAGGTTGACGAGGGCTTGATCGTTGATCCGCCGCTTGAATAATTCTTTTGAAATGTAAGGCAGGGTAGACTCGGCTTTTCCCGGGTCTGTCCTGTTTTTCTTTATGTGAGGTTCGATTATGATAAAACAGTATCTCGAAATCGGTCAGATTGTTTCGACGCACGGAATCAAGGGCGAAATGCGGGTTCAGCCCTGGTGCGACAGTCCGGAATTTATGAAAAAATTCAAGACGCTGTATTTTGACAAGGACGGAAAAACGGCGAAGAAGGTGCTTTCCTGCCGTCCGCACGGGAACATTGTGATTCTTTCGCTTGAGGGGATCGACAGCGTGGAAAAGGCGCAGGCGCATCGCAATCGGGTGCTTTTTATGAACCGTGACGACGCAGGCTTAAAAAAAGGGCAGTATTATATTCAGGATTTACTGGACTGCACGGTCGTTGACGCGGACAACGAGGAAATGATATACGGCGTGATTTCCGACGTCAGTCAGACGGGCGCGAACGATGTCTGGCACATTACGGACAAGAACAAGAACGAATATCTGATTCCTGCCATTCCCTCGGTCGTTATCGACACGGACGTGGTTTCGGGTATCATAAAAATCAGACCGCTGAAAGGTATTTTTGACGATGAGGATTGATATACTGACCCTTTTCCCCGAAATGTGCGAAAGCGTGCTTTCCGAAAGCATCATCGGACGGGCAAGAGAGAAGAACGCGGTTGAAATCCACTGCCGCCAGATCCGGGATTACTCGAAAGATAAGCACAACCGGGTTGACGATGCGCCCTACGGCGGCGGAATGGGCATGATTATGCAGCCGCAGCCGATTTTTGACTGCTTTACGGCGCTTTGCGAAGAGATCGGCGAACGGCCGTACCTTGTCTATATGTCACCGCAGGGAAAGACACTGACCCAAGGTAAGGTGAAAGAGCTGTCACGGCTTTCGAATCTTGCAATTTTGTGCGGACACTATGAGGGCGTTGACGAACGGGTGCTTGAAGAAATCGTGGACGAGGAAATTTCGGTCGGCGACTATGTGCTGACGGGCGGAGAACTGCCGGCGCTGATCGTTGCCGACAGCGTGGCAAGAATGCTTCCGGGTGTGCTGTCGGACGAGGCGTGCTTTACGGACGAAAGCCATTTTTCGGGGCTTTTAGAATATCCGCAGTACACAAGACCGCCCGTGTGGCACGAAAGAGCGGTTCCCGATGTTCTGCTTTCGGGCAACCACAAGAACATTGATTTGTTCCGAAGAAAGAAAGCCTTTGAACGGACACTCAGAAAGCGGCCGGAAATGCTCGAGAGCTTTGTGCCGGAAAAAGAGGACGAAAAGCTGCTGGAAGAGCTGTGTATGGAAATATCTCAAAAGCAGGAATAAAAAACAGGTGGCTGTAAGGCACAACACAGAAATTGTGTTTGTATCTTACAGCCGTTTTCTTTCGTTGTATTTAAGCCTCAGAAACCGGTATCGCTTCAGCCTTTTCTTCCGCTTCCCGTTTCAGCTTCAGCTGACGTTCTACTTCAGCCATATGCTCTCTGTCGTCCGAAAGGAAGAGAATCACGATCAGATAAAGCACCGAACCGACAACGGGGCCGAGCATGAACTGATGCCAGCGGTACTTCATGAACCGTCCGGTCTGATAGCCGATCGGATTTTTGCCGGCCGGTCTTTTGACGTTGTTGTCGAAATTCAGGAATTTCAGAAGATAGCCCTGGATAAACTTGCTTTCAGCGCTCGTCAGCTTCGAAATGAAATTCTGCATCGAAAATGAGATGCCCTCGGTGCGTTCGCCGGTTTTCAGCTCGACCTCGTCAATCGAGTCGCTGATCAGCGAGCGGTGGGCAATGTCTTTCATGTTGATGGGTATGTTCATAATGGAAATGAGCACCATAATCGAAATCAGGACGCCGACATTGAGGAACCGGTCGTTGGCACCGAGCGAAAAAGCGATGATACGGATGATGATCTGTCCGATTTCGGAAATCACAAGAACCTTCTTCATGCCGCCGATCTTGTTGGCGAATTTTGCGGCGAAGAACATGGCAAAAGCGCCTGGAATTCCGGGAATCAGTCCGTAAAGCACCTGCATGGTTCCGCCCGAAAGCTCAAGACCGAAAATCTTATAGGATACACCGGCGGATTCGAAGAAGTATTCCCACGGGAGCGTCAGCGTGATGCCGCCTAAGAGTCTTGCAAGACAAATGATAATCAGGGTCTTGTTGTACCGCAGGGTGGCAAGCGTTTTCAGAACGCTT
>JBJFHV010000203.1:0-2477 GCA_051894015.1 Acutalibacteraceae bacterium
AAGAATCAGCTGACCGTCCGGCTGATCGCCGGAATCTGTTGTTTCGGCGGTGATGACCGGACCGTTTACGATGGTTTTTTCTTCCGCTTTCGTTGTCGGTGAAGCCGGATCGGCGCCGGTATCCTTTTTGTCAAGCGAAAAATACTTGGTCTTTTCTTTTTCGGCCGGCGAAGCTTCTTCGGGTTCTTTGGCCGCGGCGTCATTGTTATCAGCTGTCGCTTCTGCCATGATCTGATCTTTCACTTTTTTGAAGCTTTTTACCGCTTCTTCTTTTTCCTCGGTTTCGTTATGCTCAATCGGCTTGATTCCGACCGATTCCAGAAGAGCGTTGATGTCGTCAAGATTCTCGTCTTTGCCGCTGTCACCGGAACCGCTTTCGGCGGAAGATTCATCGTCAGCCTGACGGCCGGAATCAATGTCCTCCAGTTCGAAAATATCGTATCCGTTGCCGTCGTCCTCGATTTCGGCTTTTTTCGATTTCTTTTTTGCTTTGGAAGAGCGCTTGAATTTGGAAAGAAAACCGCCTTTTTCTTCAAAGACGTCTGTGCTTTCTTCTTCGTCCGGGAAGAAGTCGTCCTCCTCATGCCGTCCGGAATCCACGTCCTGGCTTTCGCTGTTTTTTCCGAACATTTCTTCTCTTTTTCTCATGAAGTCCTCGTCATAAAGTGACGAAGGATCGTTTCTTTTGTCAGACATAATCGTACCTCCGAATGGATCAGCATGATCCGAGTCTTTGTCTTGCAACTTCGTACATTAAAATTCCCGCCGCAACCGATGCGTTCAGGGAATTGATTTTTCCGTTCATCGGAAGCGAAACGATAAAGTCGCTTTTTTCTTTAATCAGTCTGCCGACTCCGTTTCCCTCCGAGCCGATGACAAGAGCGACCGGACCTTTAAAGTCGGTCTCGCACCAGAGTGTTCCGCCCATATCGGCGCTGTAAACCCAGATCCCGAGTTTTTTCAGCTCGTCGATCGTACCCGCAAGGTTTCCGACTCTTGCGACGGGCATATATTCGACGGCGCCTGCGGAAGCTTTTCCGACCGCCCAGGTCAGAGACGCGTTGCGGCGTTTGGGAATGATGATTCCGTGGGCACCCGCCGCTTCGGCTGTGCGGATAATGGCGCCGAGATTATGCGGATCTTCGATTTCGTCACAGATAATGATGAACGGATCTTCGTTTTTATCTTTTGCACTTTGCAAAATATCATCAACGCTTGCGTACTCATGCGCGGCCACATAGGCGGCAACACCCTGATGATTTCCTTTGCCGCACATAAAGTCAAGCTTCTTTTCGTCCACCTCTTTGATGACAATGCCTTTTTCCCGGCATTCGGAAAGAATTCGTCCGACAGAACCGTTTCTCTCTCCTCTTGCCACGAGAAGGGTGTCGATTCCGCGTTCGCTTTTTAAGGCTTCGAGAATGGCATTTCTTCCGATTAAAAGGTCGTTACCGTCACCGGCGGTATTGTTTTTCATTATAAATCCTCCGTTTGTGCCCGGACGCCGGTTATCAGCGTCGGCTCAGGGTATGAATATAAAATAATAATATCCATTTAATTATACCATAAAAAACATACGCTGTCATCATATTTTCAGAAAAAAAGAGGCTGTTCTATTCAGCAAAGAACAGCCCACGGATTTTTCGTTTGTCAGCCCATCTGAAAAATAATTCCGACAACGGCCGCCGCGACGATGCAGGCAATCGGGTGCAGCTTCTTGAAGCACATGACCGCCGCAAAGACAACAAGGCAAAGGATAATGCTTTTGATGTCAAAGCCGAGGAAAAAATTTCCTGTTTCGGCGAACACTTCTGTGTTGAACAGCGCAATTTTCGCAACGCTGTAACAGGCGGCGGCTATCAGACCGACCGAAGCGGCACGAAGCCCGTAAAAAGCATAGTTGACATATTTGGAGTCTCTGAATTTCATCAGAACCCGGGAGACAATGATGATAATGATGATTGACGGGGTGATCAGACCGAGAGGACCGATGACGGCTCCCGGAACACCGCCGACGGTATAGCCGACGTAGGTTGCCATGTTGATGCCCATCGGTCCGGGCGTGGATTCGGAAATAGCAACCATGTTCGATACATCGGTGGCGTTGAACCAGCCGGTCGCGTCTCCCATGGAGGTTAAAAACGGCAATGTGGCAAGACCGCCGCCTATCGAGAACAGACCGACAAGAAAAAAACGTCCGAAAAGCTCAAGCAAAAGCAAGGCATAGCTCATGACTTGTTCCCTCCTTTAAGCAGAATCCCGATCACGCCGGCGATCAGCACGAAAACGACGGGAGAGACGCTTGTCACGGTCGATAAAACGGCAACGCCAATAAAGATCAGCGCCGTCGGCAGGTCAATGACCGATTTTTTCATCAGTTTGATGACGGAGCTTAAAATCAAAGCAACGACTGCCGCACGGATTCCTCCGAAAGCCCATTGGACGACCTGCAAATCCTGAAAATTTGCAACAAGAGC
>JBJFHV010000204.1:0-2474 GCA_051894015.1 Acutalibacteraceae bacterium
ATACCGAAGCTTACAGCTATTTTTCAAGAGATCAGATCGGTGATCTTTATGAAAGCGGTGAGTACACGCACTGCTTGTTCCAGAAGGGCCCCGAAGAGGTTGACGGCGTCGGCAATCAGGTGATCAACGTCAGGAACTCCGAGGGAATCATTACCCAAAGCTTCTTTGTTTTCGACAGCCATTCGTATACCGACGGCGACTACTTCGGCGCCATGTGGAAATACGATAACATTCACGAAAACCAGATTCAATGGTACAGTGATACACTCGATACGCTCAATGCGGAAAACAACAAGATTTACAAGCAGAACGGCAGCAAGGAAAAATCCGACATCAAGTCCCTTGCTTTCTTCCATATTCCTCTTGTTGAAATGAAAGACGCATGGGACGAATACGCCCAAAACGGTTATAAGGACACCGAAAACGTCAAGTATGTTTACGGTGTGGCCGGCGAAACCGGTAAGGTGGTTTACTGCGGTATGCACGAGGATAATCTTTTTGAAACCATGCTTGAAAAAGGAAGCACAAAGGGCGTTTTCTTCGGCCACGATCACAAGAACAACGTTTCGTTTGATTATAAGGGCATTCGCCTGACTTACGGAATGAGTGTTGACTACCTTGCCTATCCCGGCATTTACAAGCTCGGCGCACAAAGAGGCTGCACCGTCATTACCGTTAAGCCCGACGGTTCATTTGACTGCAAGAGTGAAAATTATTACCAGGAGAAATATGTTTCCCTTTATGACAAAGAATCGGTTGAAATGCAGGAGGTAACATATGAACAACCCGGAATTTAAGCGTAAACGCTATCAGACCGACATTAAATCTGCTCAAGGCGCAATGGCAATAGCTCTTGTGCTGACTCTTATTTATATCATCAGAGCCATTTTTTCGGGAAATCTTCATTTCTATTTCAGCCTTTATACGGTTGAGTTTTTCATGAAGTTTTCGGATTTTTATCCTGAATTGAAAGGTACTTTTCCCAAGATTGCAGCCGCCGCTGTGATAATTGCCTTTATCGGTTTTGCTGTTATTTTCACCGTTCTTTCACAGAAAAAAACGGTCTTTCTTTACGGCTGTCTTGCCTTATATACCTTTGATACCGTATTTATGCTCGCCGGTAAGCTTTCGGGCTTCTTTTCTCCGCTCGCGCAAGACGATTTTATCGACATCATCGTTCATGCGTTCATTCTCACATTCCTTATTATCGGAGTGATCGGTCACACAAAACTGAAAAAATTAAACAGTATTCAGGCAGACGATCCCTCAAATAAAGACTGATTGTGAAATTTTCATGAATTATATTCTCTCTATATTCCCAATTATAATTATCAGATGAAGTATTGCGGATATAATAAGGGTAACTATAAAGGAGGTTTTACCATGAAAAAGTTTATTGCTGTATTTCTTTCATTACTTTGCATTTTTTCTGTCTTCGGTATCACCGCTTCGGCAGGAACCTTTGATGAGCTGAGCGAAATTATCGGCGAGGACAAAGGCTTATATTGTATCACTTATCAGAACGAAACCGCAAGCGGAGTTTCCATGATGTATAAGCCCAACCCCAGCATCAGCGTTGACGGTCCGGGATATGTTACGGTTACAAAAGACACCCCGATCGCTGTTGACCATGAATTCGTTTGCTGGCAGGACGAAGACGGCAACCTTTATTATGAGGGTGACAAGATTTATGTTGACGGTGAGGTTACTCTCTATGCCGTATGGACCGAGAAAACAGACAACCTTCCCCGCGTTATCCGTGTCATTCAGACAGCGATTCTTACTCTTCAGAGAATGGTTCAAAAAGTTCTCGGCGTTTTCAAGGACATTCAGGATTTTGAAAGCGAGTATTTCACAACTACCGATGTGGAAGCAACCGTAGCTTAAATCCAAAATACATCAGCGGCGTTCATTACGGGCGCCGCTTTTCATATTTTTACTTTTTTTAAAATTTAGGCAACACGGTTTTAAACATTATTTTATAGACTATGCTTAAGGAATATTTTCCGCGTGATTAGGCAAAATAATTTTCGGAATTTAATGCTATTTCGGAAAGGTTTGCTGAAAATGAAAAACAATCAGGATACAAGACCGTTCGGTGCTAAAGATAAAATCGGCTATTTATTCGGAGACTTCGGAAACGATTTTACGTTTTTGCTTTCTTCGTCGTTTCTGATGAAATTTTACACCGACGTTATGGGAGTTACCGGCGCTGTAATCGGCATTATCATGATGATCGCGCGCTTTGTCGATGCTTTTACGGATGTTGCCATGGGCAGAATCTGTGACAAAAGCCGCGTCACACCGCAAGGAAAATTCCGCCCGTGGATCAAACGAATGTGTATCCCCGTCGCTCTGGCCTCTTTTTTAATTTATCAAAGCGGTCTGGCCGGACTTCCCTACGGCGCAAAAGTCGCTTATCTTTTCGTCACTTATATCCTTTGGGGCTCAATCTTTTATACCTCGATCAATAT
>JBJFHV010000205.1:0-2471 GCA_051894015.1 Acutalibacteraceae bacterium
TGTGTCGCAGCAAATGAGATGCATTTTTGCAGTGCGTCTCGTTTGGGGCGCACTTTTTATTTTTATAGGAGGAAACTCAAAATGCAAAAAAACAAGACAAAAACAGTGAAACGGATTTTAGCGTGTATCATGATTGTCGTCATAACACTGACGGTGGTACCGCTCGGCTCGCTTATCGGACTTGATCTTTCGGGGATTGACCTTTTGACCGGTAAAGCGAAAGCGTACAGCGAAGGCAATTATACATACAAGCTTGTAAACGGCGAAGCGGTTATTACGGATTATAATGATACCGTATATGAGGATATTGTGATTCCGTCGTCGTTTGACGGATATAAGGTGGTAGGAATTGAAAAAAATGCTTTTAGAGATTGTAGCAGGATAACTGGAATTGAAATCCCTGAATCGGTTGAATTTATTGGGGAATACGCTTTTTACTATTGTACGAGTTTGAAAAAGGTTATAATGGGAAATAAAATTAGTAGTATTGGTATGAATACCTTTTATAACTGTAAGGAACTTGAATATATTAATCTTTCCAACAATTTAACGAAAATCGGGTTTGGCGCTTTTTACAATTGTAGTAAACTAGAAAGTATTGAAATACCCGAAAAAGTAACGTATATTGATAGTCAAGCTTTTTGCAATACGGCAATTGTTAATATTGTTATTCCGAAAAACGTAACTTATCTTGGAGGATATAGTCTAGGGTGGTATCGTGATATACAATACTGTCCGTTAAGAACAGTAACGATATTAAGTAAAACCTGTGAGTTTAATTGTGATTATAGCAGAATTACTATCCACGCACCAGAAGTCACAATCTATGGTTATCAAAACTCAACTGCTTCGACATTTGCTTTTGAAAATGGTTGTAAATTCGTACCTTTCTGTACCAACGGTCACAACTACACAGACTTAAAAGAGAGAAAAGCAACCACCACACAGGACGGTTACCGCAAAGGCACCTGCGCCACCTGCACTTTTGTTGAAAACACCGTTATCCCGAAAGTAACGTCTTTCTCCCTTTCCGCAACTTCCTATATTTACGACGGAAACGTCAAGACCCCGAAAGTCACCGTCAAGGACAGCAAGGGCAAGACGCTTGTCAAAAACACCGACTATACCGTCACTTACCCCTCCGGCAGAAAAGATATCGGTCAGTACGACGTAAAAATTACCCTCAAGGGCAACTACTCAGGCAGTAAGACGCTTACTTTCAACATCGTACCGCCCGCCACAAGTAAAATTGCCGTCTCTCAGACAACAAGCTCAATCAAAGCCGCATGGAAAGCGGTTTCGGGTGTAACCGGCTATAAAGTGTACCTTTACAACGGTTCAAAGCTCATCAAAGCGGTCGTAACAAAAGAGAGAAGCTACACTTTTACGTCCCTTTCCGCAGGTACAACCTATAAGGTAATCGTAAAAGCATACAAGACCGTAAACGGAAAGAATTTCTGGTCGGCTTCTCAGTCGCTGACAACCGCTACAAAGCCCGGTACGCCCTCGCTTACCGTAACCGCCGGCGCAAAGAAAGCGGCGCTCAAATGGAACAAACAGGTCGGTGCTACGGGCTACGTCATCTACATGGCAACGTCCAAAACCGGAAAGTACAGCAAGGTTGCAACCCTCAAGGGTAACTCAGCGGTAAGCTACACCAAAACGGGACTGACCACGGGCAGAACCTACTACTTCAAGGTTGCCGCCTATAAGACCGTCGGAAGCGCAACGCTTTACGGTTCGTTCTCGTCCGTTAAGGCGGTCAAAGTCAAATAAATCATGAAAGAACAAACAGCACTCGTTCGTGGGTGCTGTTGTTTTTATGGGGTAGCAAGTCGTTACCCTTTAAGAGGAACAAACGGTGTTGACAGTGATTTTTTTGCGCAGTAAAATAAAAATAATCATAGATATTATTCTATATGGGAGGAATCAGAATGAAAAGAAATCTCAGACGAGCAATCGCCCTGCTTCTTTGCCTGTTCACCTTGTTCGCTGTTGTGCAGACTTCGGCTTTTGCTCTGCCGACAACGACCCTGACGCAGGCGGTCACAAAGCCGTCGCAGGTAAAAAACGTCAAAGCGACTGCCGGTACGAACTACGTCACGCTGACATGGAGCAAGGCTACCAATACAACAAAGTATTATGTCTTCAGCTACAATGCAAGCACGAAGAAATACACCTGTCTTGGCAACACGACAAATCTTACCTATAAAATCAGCAATCTTAAGGCCAATACGACCTATCGTTTTGCGGTACAGGCGGCAAGAGTTGTCAGCGGAAAGACCTATTACGGAACGGTTTCCGCTTATGTGACCGTCACGACCAAGAGTACGAGCAGTTCAACGACGCTCGGACAGGTAACAGGACTGAAAGTGAATTCCATCGGCACAGACTATATTACAATGTCATGGAATGCTGTTTCGGGTGCACAAAAGTACTATGTTTTTCAATATGATTTCAATACCGGAAAA
>JBJFHV010000206.1:0-2459 GCA_051894015.1 Acutalibacteraceae bacterium
ACTTTCGTATCTGAAACAGGAAGAACAGAAGTGGGTGCTTGAAACCATTCAGAGCGAAGACTGTACGCCGTCATTGACACAGGCACAACATCTGAAATATTTGTCACAGGTACAAATGTTGACGCAGGACGAAACCCTATCCGTTATGAATAAACCGAAGCCTAATCAGCAAGAGGTCATCAAAATCAAGGTTGATTCTGTTGATAAATATCTCAAAGGCTACAAGACACCGAAAGAGCGGGAACAGTTCTTGATAAAAGCCTGCGAGTATTACAGTCGCTATCTTCAGCGACAGAAAGACAGAGGTGCGAGGTGATGCGTTTGAATATACGGAATTGTCTTAATAAACTCAAGACCGCATTCTTCAATATCTTAAACGAAACCAAAGCAGAATGTTCTTTCAACTTTAACATTCCCGATATTTCAACATTTACAAAAGAACAGAAGAACGCCTTTAATCAGATGATAGATTTTCTTGCCGATATGGTTGAAAAATACAGCGATAAGATACCGACAAGCGACACAAAAACCGAACGGAGATTAAACAAGAAATCAGCGTAAACCCATTGTGAGGCAGGCTGTTCCTGCCTCATACATTTGTCTGTGGTAGTAAAAATAAATATAATCGGAATGAAAATTATTAAGGAGTTGAAAATTCATGAAAAGATTAAATTGCTATATCTATACCCGCGTCTCAACATCTATCCAGGTTGACGGATTCAGCCTTGACGCGCAAAGAGAAAAGCTTCGCAAATATGCTGATTATCAGGAAATGTATATTGCAGGCGAATACAGTGACGAGGGCAAGTCGGGCAAAAATATCGGCGGAAGACCTGATTTTCAGAGAATGCTCACAGACATTGAAAACGGAAAAGACAATGTTGATTTTGTCCTTGTTTTCAAACTTTCCCGTTTCGGAAGAAATGCGGCTGATGTTCTTTCGTCTTTGCAACTCATGCAGGATTTCGGCGTAAATCTCATTTGCGTTGAAGACGGTATTGACAGTTCAAAAGACAGCGGTAAATTGATGATTTCCGTGTTGTCTGCCGTTGCGGAAATTGAGCGTGAAAACATTCTTGTTCAGACAATGGAGGGCAGAAAGCAAAAAGCAAGAGAGGGCAAATGGAACGGCGGCTTTGCGCCTTACGGATATTATCTTGAAAAAGGTGAACTGAAAATTGCCGAAGACGAGGCGGAAACGATACGGCTGATTTTCGACCAATATGTCCACACAAATATGGGTGTAGCAGGTATTGCAAAATATCTCAATCAACATGGGATAGCTAAGAAGAAAAGACAGAACGGAACATTAGATTCTTTTTCAGCTCACTTTATAAAACAAGTGATTCAAAATCCTGTTTACTGCGGAAAGATTGCTTTCGGCAGGCGCAAAACAGAAAAAATAAACGGCGCCAGAAATGAGTACCATGTTGTAAAGCAGTCAGAATACCCGGTTTATGATGGTATTCATGAGGCAATTGTTTCCGTTGAAGATTGGGAATCGGCTCAGAAAAAATTCAAAAAGCTCAGCAAGAAAAGAGAAAAGCTGTACAATCTTGAACATGAACATTTACTCTCCGGCATATTGCGTTGTCCTGTTTGCGGTGCGGCTATGTACGGGAATGTCAATCGCAAGCGAAAACCTGACGGTACAATTTACAAAGACAGTTTTTATTACGCCTGCAAACACCGCATGAATATCGACGGACACAGGTGTGATTATCATAAACAATGGACTCAAACCAGGATCAACGGAGCTGTTGAGGAGATTATTGAAAAACTCGTTTCAAATCCTGCATTCGAAAAAGCCTTATGCGAAAAGATCAACACAAGAGTCAGTACTGACGGACTTGAAGAAGAACTTCTTGTTCTTGAAAAACAATTGAATCAGCTCGTGTTATCCAAAAGAAAGCTTGCTTCTCAAATAGATGCCCTTGATGTAACAGACCGGCATTACGATGAAAAATACGGGGATATGCAAAAACGTCTTTATGCTTTCTATGATGAAATAGAAGCGGTTGAAGAAAAAACAAAAGAAATACAGACTCGTATTGCGAGCATAAAAGAAGAAAAAATATCGGGTGAAAATATCTATCTTTTTCTGCACTATTATGGTACAATGTATAAAGAGTTTACCGATGCAGAGAAAAAGAAATTTTTTAACACCCTTATTGAAAGTGTTGAGATATTTAAAGAAGAACAGCCCGACGGCAGATTGCTCAAATGTATCAACTTCAAATTCCCCGTCTTTTATGACAGGAAGGAAAATGTGACACATATCTGTTGGGACGGTGAAACCACAGTCGAATGCATAGCCTGTCTTGAAAAAGCGGAAAAGGAAAGCGGCTGATATCCGTATTGCCATGCGGCATATATCAGCGGATGACAGGTGCGAAAGGACAACTTTTGTTATGGAAAAAACGGAGATAAAAGCGGTGCTGCTCGATGTGGATAATACA
>JBJFHV010000207.1:0-2457 GCA_051894015.1 Acutalibacteraceae bacterium
TGAAAGGAGTACTCACTCATGAAGAAAGAAATTAAAATCGTTGCTATCGTACTCGTAGCGCTTATCGTATTTTTAAGCGGCTTCGGTCTCGGTGCAACAAAGGGAATCGAGATTAACATCGATGTCAAGGGCAACAGCTCCGCTCAGTCCGCAACCCCGGTTGCTGCCGATACAACACCGGCTACACAGCCTGCTGCTACTCAGCCCGCTACTGAAGCGCCTACCGAAGCACCCGCTACCGAAGCACCCTCTGCTGAAGCTCCTGCCGGTGATGCTTCTTCCGCACCCGCTGCCGACGCTTCTTCCGCTCCTGCTGATTCCGGCGCATCCACAGGCGTACCGGCCACTCCGGCTGAAGTTGTTGCCAAGTACAACGAAGTAGTCAACGCCGCCAAGAAGAACCTGCAGTATACCTCCATGCACAAGGTCGGCACCGTTGACATTCAGTGCACAGACTGCTCCGTTTCCATGCTTCAGGGCACGGTTGACAAGCTTCTTCAGACCTTCATGACCAACACCGATAAGACCTTTACCGTTGCCAACGGTGTTGCCACCGATCCGGACGGCAACCAGGCCGACATGAACGCCTACATCGTACCCAACGGACGTGACGCTGCGCTCAAGGAAGAATATGTTGCTTCCGCTACTGCTGCTGCATCCGGTGACGGTTACACCCTTAACATCACCCTGAAATCAGAGCAGTCCTCCTATGACGGAACCAACACCGTAAACCCGGTAGGTCACGAATCCTGCCTGGATCCGCTGAACCTTGCCACTCTTGAGCTTCCCGCCGGTGCTCAGATCACCCAAGCTTCCATGACCTATCCCGGCGCTACTCTTACTGTTGATGTTAACGGCGCAGGTCAGATGACAAAGCTTGACGTTAAGCTTCCGCTTGAAGGAACCGGTACCGGTAAGCTCGGCGCATCCCTTACCCTCGGTCTTAAGGGCGAAATGCACGACACCTACGAGTTCACATACTAATTAACACGTTAGTTACTTACACCCCGAAAAGCTTGCTTTTCGGGGTGTTATTTTGACGAAAAGGGAGAAAAAGTTTTGACTGCTGTAAGCTTTTTTAATGAATTCAAGGGCCTCTTGACTGAAGACGGTGTCTGCGACAAATCTTTGGCCAAATACGGTATCCGTGAGGGAACAACATATCTTGAAGTATATCGGACAAACGAGCCCGGATTCACCTGTCTGGTCAACAAAAAGATTATTGATGAAATTGTCCATGATAAAGAGAACGACATTTACGTTCAGCATGAATATTTCAGAATCGATACCACCGGCTGGAAGAAGCGATATAAGGAATTGAACGCCGAAAGAGCAAGGGCGCTTGGTCTGAATCGTCATCTTTGGGATCTGGAAATTGCCGTTGAGCATGAAAATAACCATACGGATTGGCTCGATGAGCTGATAAAACTGATCCACATACGATGTCCGCTTAAAGTCGTGATCGGTTATACGCCGTCAGACACACGGGAGCATGATTTTGACAAGCTTAATTTTGCTGCTGAATGTATGAATAAGGTTCGTGCCTTTGAGAATTCAAGCAAGGAAGAATATCTTATCATACTCGGAAACTGTGCACCGAAAGACAAGAAGAGCCCGCCATATAGCCGTTTTGATTATCGCGGCTATCTTTATCAATATGACAAAAGGAAATTCGAAAAGCTGAAAGATCCGATTTGAGACAAACGAAAACCGTTACACGAATTGAACTGCTCGTGTAACGGTGTTTTTATACAATTATTACGGACTGATTTATCTCTGTACTCGTCCCGAGCCGTCGCCGCCGGCAAGCTTTTCCACTTCTCCGACACTGACACGGTTAAAGTCTCCCTCAATCGAGTGCTTGAGCGCCGAAGCCGCCACCGCAAATTCAATCGCCTGCTGGGTGTCCTTGCCCTGTCTTAATGCATAGATCAAGCCGCCGCCGAAGCTGTCACCGCCGCCGACACGGTCAACGATGTGAAGCTTGTATTCCTTTGAGAAGCAGTAGTCCTTACCGTCGTACAGCATACCTGCCCAGTTGTTGTCGCTTGCGGAAATCGAGGTACGAAGCGTAATGGCGACCTTTTCAAAGCCGAAACGATCCATCAGCTGTTTCGCAACGGACTTGTAGCCGTCCTTGTCGAGCTTTCCGCCGTAAATATCGGTGTTCTCCGCTTCGATTCCGAAAACGTCTTTCGCGTCCTCCTCGTTGGAAATGCACACGTCCACATATTCGCAAAGCTTCGTCATAGCTTCTCTTGCCTGCTCTCTTGTCCACAGCTTGCCGCGGTAGTTGAGGTCGCAGGAAATTTTGATGCCCTTTGCCTTGGCCGCCTTGCACGCGTCCAGACAGATCTCCACCAGGTTTTCACCGAGTGCCGGCGTAATGCCCGTAAAGTGGAACCAGTCCGCGCCGTCCAAGATCTTATCCCAATCAAAATCCGCTCTGTCGGCGGT
>JBJFHV010000208.1:0-2454 GCA_051894015.1 Acutalibacteraceae bacterium
GAAAGTATGCAAAGAACGCTTTTCGTAACAGGACAACACTAAGTGTGGTCGCACTGTTTACGTTGAGGGGTCTTTGTTCTCTCTTATATTCGCCACATTAAATTTGTTATGCTGTTTTATTTGTGCTATCTTTGAGTTGGCAAGTCTAAATCTTTTTTTGCATACGACTTTAAGTTATGAAAGCAAACATTTAGAACTGAGTGGAATTTTTCACTTGCTAACTACAAGCGTTTTTATTGAATAGATCAGTCTATTTTTCACCATGTCAGGCACGGAAGAGATCAGACTGACTGTTACTGCCAAGGTGCGATTAACGCTTAGTGTTCTTCTGTTTCGGATCGCTGTGCCTGACCCGTTTGAACACTGCCGTCAGCACAGACTGACTAAAGCGTTTTCGACCCGCAGTTTTTTCTCCGCCCTCAAGGCGAGAAAAAACTCGGCTGAGAAAATGCGTACTGAAAGAACTTCTTTGCATACTTTCTTTTTCGTCTGAAAGAAAGTATGTGCCCGCGCGGCATTAGCGCAAAGGTAAAGATATAGAAGAAGTCAAATCCAAAAAGTACAAACCAACCATTATCAAGTTAAACTAAAATTTACTGCTCAAATTTACTGCTCAGTTCACGGCTCGGGCACTCTGCTTTTAATCAAGCACTGTGTCCCCCCCCGGCATTGGAGTCGCCATGCGACAGTCTTGGGCTGTCAGATAAAAAGTAACTCCAATCATTTTTTGCTGTGCGGTTTGATAGTGTCGATTTTTTCAACGCAAGACAGCAAAAAAGCAAGAGACCATTTGCAAAGTCTCCTGCTTTTATTTTGTTAATTCATCTCAAACGCACCGGTATAAAGCTGATAATATTTTCCGCCAAGGTCGATCAATTTCTTGTGGTCGCCTCTTTCAATTACCTCTCCGTCTTCGATAACGACAATTTCGTCTGAATTGCGGACCGTAGAAAGACGATGGGCGATAACGAATACCGTCTTGTCCTGCATGATCGTGTCCATACCGATTTCGATCAGCCGTTCGGTTCGGGTGTCAACGGAGCTTGTCGCCTCGTCAAGAACAAGAAGCGGTCTTCCGGAAATGGCGGCTCGTGCAATATTGATCAGCTGAGCCTGACCGATACTGATGTTGATACCGTCGGCGCGGATCATGGTGTCGTAGCCGTCGGGAAGCTTTTCGATAAATGAATGCGCGTTGGCGATTTTCGCCGCTTCAATGATTTCCTCGTCCGTTGCGTCAAGCTTTCCATATCGGATATTGTCTTTTATTGTTCCGACAAACAGCTTGCTGTCCTGAAGAACGAACGCCATGCTGGAACGAAGATCATCTTTTTTGATGTCCTTAATATTGATTCCGTCGATCGTGATCTCGCCCCGGTCAATTTCATAGAAGCGGTTGATCAGGTTGGTGATCGTTGTTTTACCCGCACCGGTCGAGCCGACAAACGCAAGCTTTTCGCCGCTGCTTGCATGGGCACTGACATCTTTGAGCACTGTTTTGTCCTCAACATAAGAGAACGTGACGTCCTTGACGTTGACGTCGCACTTAACGGGAACATAGTTGACAGAGCCGTCCTCGTTCGGCACTTTCCAGGAAAGCTCGCCGTTTTCGTCCTCTTCATCATAACCCATGATGTTTTTGATCGTCTTAACAAGCGTGACCTTACCCTCATCGGTTTCCGTCGGTGTGTCAAGCACGGCGAAAACTCTTTCGGCGCCGGCAAGAGCGGAAATAAGGGTGCTGTAGCTGCTTGCGATGGAAGCGACGGGAGAACCGTAGCCGCTGACGTACTGGAGATAAGTGATCAGGCGCGGAATTTCCATCTTCTTTTTGATGACGAGCGAAGCACCGATGGCAAGAGCAACCGCATAGTTGATTCTTGTAATCATGGACATAATCGGGCTCATCAGTCCGCTGATGATATTGGCTTTTACGCCGATTTTCCTGTATTCTTCGTTGATTTCGGCAAATTCTTTCTTGGTTCTTTCCTCGTGACAGAAAATCTTTACGATCTTGATGCCGCGGACATATTCCTCAATATATCCGTTGCTTTTGGCCATGGTTTCCTGTTGCTTTTTGAAAAGCGGCTGGCATTTTTTTGTGATCAGAAAAACGGTCATCATCATCAGGAAAATGGCAACGGTGATAGTCAGCGTGATCTGCCAGCTGTAAATAATCATAATTGTAATTGTGACGATGGCCTGAATGGTTGAGGAGATCAGGTTGACGAAGGTGCTTTGCACAAGGTCGCTGACTCTTCCGATGTCGCTTGTAAAGTGGCTCATGATTTCGCCGGTCTTGTGCTTGTCAAAATAGCTGATCGGAAGCCCCTGCATATGGTTAAACAGCTCGCGGCGCATATTTGTCAGCGTTTTGATGGAAACAGAGAGCATGATTCTCGTGTATGCGTAATTCATCAGCGATGAAATAATATAAGCCAGCGTCATCGCAAA
>JBJFHV010000209.1:0-2451 GCA_051894015.1 Acutalibacteraceae bacterium
GTATATTACCAAAGGCGCTTGGGAAATGAGCGATATGTTCCATCTGAAAGCGATCGAGCTGATTTCCAAGCATCTTCGCGGTGCAGTAGCAAACACTGCTGAGGGCAGAGAGGGCATGGCTCTCGGTCAGTATATTGCCGGCATGGGCTTCTCAAACGTCGGTCTCGGTATCGTTCACTCCATGGCTCACCCCTTAGGCGCTGTTTATGATACGCCGCACGGTGTTGCCAACGCCATCATTCTTCCGACCGTTATGGAATACAACGCACCGGCAACCGGTGAAAAATACAGAGATATCGCAAAAGCTATGGGTGTTGACGGCGTAGATGCCATGAGTCTTGACGAAGCCAGAAAGGCCGCTATCGACGCGGTTAAGAAGCTTTCCGAAGATGTCGGCATTCCCGCCGATCTCAAGGACATCGTAAAGCCCGAGGACGTTGACTTCCTTTCTCAGTCCGCTTACGACGACGCTTGCCGTCCGGGCAACCCGAGAGATACCAGCGTTGCGGAAATCAAAGAGCTTTATCTTTCCCTGATGTAATCAGAATCAATCAACAAAGCCTGTCGGTTCATTCCGGCAGGCTTTACTGTTTTGCTTTTCAATTATGCGAACTGTTTCGCAATTTCCTTGAGCTGTTTTTCGTTTTCTTCGCTGAGCTTGACTTTTACGGAAACCGTCGGCTCGATGATCGTGATGTTTTTCATCGATTCGAGAAGTCCTTTCATCGTGCGGATTGCACTCGGTGCCCATGAAGTGTTTTCGATCAGAGCAACGGTTCTGTTCTGGTAATTCTTCGCTTTCAGATGGTGGAGGAAATCCTCCATTTTCGGCATAACGCCGGCATCATAAGAGGAAGCGGCCAGAACGATTTTGCCGTACTTGAAAGCGTCTTCAACACATTCGGCAATATCGTCTCTTGAAAGGTCGGCGATTGCAACCTTCGGGCAACCCTCGGCAAGAAGCATTTCGCGAAGCTTTTCGGCGACCGTTCTTGTGTGGCCGTGAAGGGTTGCATAAGCGATGAATACACCCTCCGCTTCGGGCTTGTAGCTGCTCCAGGTGTCGTAAAGGCCGATATAGTAGCCGAGATTTTCTTTCAGGATCGGACCGTGAAGCGGACAGATTGTCCTGATGTCAAGTACGGCGGCTTTTTTCAAAAGAGCCTGAACCTGTGCACCGTATTTTCCGACAATGTTGAAGTAATAGCGTCTTGCCTCACACGCCCAATCTTCTTCAGCGTCAAGCGCGCCGAATTTTCCGAAAGCGTCGGCGGCGAAAAGAACCTTTTCACTGTCTTCGTAAGAGAGGATAACCTCCGGCCAGTGTACCATCGGTGCGGTCACGAAATGAAGCGTGTGCGTGCCTAAGCAGAGCGTGTCACCCTCGCCGACGGTGACTGCTCTTTCGCTGATATCGGTGTCAAGAAAGTTTTGCGCCATTGACTTGGCCTTGACGGAAAGAACGACTTTCGCTTCGGGATAAAGCCGGACAAGAGCTTCCAATGAACCGGAATGATCCGGCTCAAGATGCTGAACGACGATATAGTCAAGTGCTCTGCCGCTCAGTTCTTTTTTGATGTTTTCGAGATATTTTTCCTGAACCAGTTCGTCAACCGTGTCCATAACGGCTGTCTTTTCGTCAAGAATCAGATAGGAGTTATACGCCATGCCCTCAGGCAGGATATACTGCCCTTCGAAAAGATCCAGCGTTCTGTCGCTTGCACCGACATATTTTATGCTGTCCGAAATAAATGTATCTTCCATTTTTTATCACGCTGCGGCATAAAAATGATACCGCCCTTTCTGTTATTATTCAATTCTTTCAAAGTCTGAAGCCGGGTGCTTGCAAAGAGGACAAACAAAATCCTCGGGAAGCTCGTCGCCTTCGTAGACATAGCCGCAGATTTTGCAGCGGTAGCCTTTCTTGACTTCCTTTTTCGGCTTCGGTTTGATATTCTTATGATAATAATCATAGCTTAACGACGGAGCGTCGGAAAGAACCTCGGACTGCGTCACCTTTGCAATAAAAATGGTATGGGTGCCGTAATCGTGCTGTTCGATGACCTCGCCCGAGAAGAAAGCGTTTGTATAGCTCGGTATGTATATTATTCCGTTTTCACTTCTCGTTACGCTTTGCGACGGGAGAAATTTTTCCGTGTTTCGTCCGCTTTGGAAACCGAAGTGCTCGAAAATGCCGAAAGGCGTTTCGGTTGTAAGAACACTGACGTTGAATTTCTTGGTTTTGTCTATCATGTCACGGGTGAAATTTGCCTTGTTGACCGTGATGCTGATCAGTTCGGGATTACTCGTCACCTGAGCCAGAGTATTGATAATACAGCCGTTATCCTTTTCTCCGTCCTTTGCGGTGAGAACATAAAGACCGTAAGTGATGTTAAACATCGGGTTTGCTGCCATTGAAATTACCTCCTTTAGAATATTTTGACGAATAAA
>JBJFHV010000210.1:0-2445 GCA_051894015.1 Acutalibacteraceae bacterium
GTCACGAGGACAAAGGTGCCGAGAGACTGGGACAATGTCGTGAGGATCAGCGCCCTGCCGTATGCTTTGAGCTTTTTCCAGACAAGCTCCGTTCCGAGCATCAGTCCGAACGCGCACTGCATCCACATTATTGTCGTTTTGTACCATCCGGCGTCCATCACTTGCTGCGGCATCAGTCCGACCGCGTGAGGCCCGAAAATCATTCCGGCAAGAAGCCAGCCCAGAATAGCCGGCAACTTGATTTTTTGCATCAGCTTTCCGCAAAGAAAAGCAATGAGAAGCACGGAAATCCACCGTAATAAATTGAATATCATGTTATCAGTCTCCCTTTTGATTTTCACATAACGGTTCGGCTTGTTTTTCGGCTGTCGTTTTGTCCGTCGTCACAATGCCGACGGATCCACCGAACCTTCAATAACAGTATATCACTTATTGACCGATTGGTCAATAATAAGTAAGGCACAGAAAACCGCAGACAGTCCGTGCCGCGGATTCTTCATTGACGGTATCGGTGAATTATTGAAAAACGCAGTGAAATAATTATTGACAACTAAATATATTGATGATATAATCAAGCAAAATCCCGGCATTTCGGAGGAAAACAATGAAATTATTATTTAAGCAAAGACTGTTTTCGTGGTTTGACAGCTATGATATTTACGGTGAGGACGGTTCGGTGGTCTATGTTGTAAAAGGGCAGCTTTCATGGGGACACTGTCTGAAGATTTTTGATACGTTCGGAAATGAGCTCGGTACGGTCAAAGAACGGATTCTGAGCTTTTTGCCGAAGTTTGAAATGTATCTCGGCAAGCGGTATATCGGCGGTATCAGCAAAGAGCTTTCTTTTTTTAAGCCGAGATATCAAATCGACTGCAACGGCTGCCGCATTGAGGGAAATTTCTTTGAATGGGACTATACGGTGTTCGGTTCAAACGGCGTTCCGATTGCCGCCGTGTCGAAGGAACTTTTCAATTGGACCGATACTTATGTTATTGACATCAGGAATCCTGCTGATGCACTTTGTGCCTTGATGCTGGTTCTTGCAATAGACGCCGAGAAGTGCTCAAAAAATTAAAGAGAGTATTTTCGGACACTGAATGTGCTATGATCCTTTTGTAAAAACACAGACGGAAGGATCGGAATATGGCATACAGAGTCACTCTTTCGGCAGGGCAAAAAAGCGCAAGAAGAATAAAAACGGATCCGAGCAAGGCGAAAGAATCCAAAAAGTCAGTGGTCAATGTTTTCTTTTCTTCACGCAACCTTGTACTGCCTTATTACAACGATCAATTTGATCTTCAAAAAGGCGATTACGTTTATGTCAGCGGCAAACTCAGCGGACAGCTCGGTATGGTGACTGAGGTCACATACTGCTTTAAGATCAGATTGTCGGATTACGAAAGGGTTATTGCCGTTGCCGACACAAAAATCAAAGGTGAATTTTACGGCGTAGGTTCGGACTTTATCACTTTTGATTCTTCGGCTTTGCCGTATAAAAAGGTACTTTCCTGGTTGAAACCGCCCGCGCTTTTCCCTGAGGAATATGTACAGGGCAGCGAAACAAGATCATTTTGTCTTGATGATCTTTCTTCGATGAAAGCGGACGGCAGAACCGTCGAAAGAGCAAGGGACTGTCTTGCCGACGGAAAAATCAAATATGTAAGCGTCTGCGGAAAGCACGGCAGGGCAATTGCCGTCGGCCGCGAAGTCTATGAGATTGAATTGAAAATAGATAATGGTATGATCAGCGATCTGTTTTGTTCGTGCTATCACACGGACTATTGCTGCCACAGCGTTGCCGCAGTTTTCCGGCTTCGGGAAATTCTTGATATCATCGAAAATGATTACAGAACCGAATATGAAAAAAACGGCTGCTTTTGCGTTGTTGATAAAAACTTGTTTCTTCGGTTTTCCGTGGGATATAAAGAAAAGAATAAAATCGTTTTATGACCGGATCCGTACAATAAAATAATCCGTGATTTCAAGAAGAGATCACGGATTATTTTTGTTTGCTCTGTTTTTATGAATTGGCGGAGTTGTAAAGATATCCGCTGGTAAATCTGACGCCCTTTGCGTCCATCAGCTCCGAAACGGTAACGATCTGATAACCGTTTTGCTTAAGATAAGTAACGATTGATTTTGTTGCTTCGGCGGTTGACGGATAGAGGTCATGCATAAGAACGATCGAACCGTCGGTGACGTTTGCCTTGAAGTTTGCATAGGTCGCGGCACTGTTCCTGTTTGACCAGTCCATGGTGTCAACAGACCAGTTGACAAGGGGATAAGCAACTACTTTTTTTACGTTGTCGTTTACGCTTCCGCCGGGGGCTCTTACGGTTTTTACGGTCTGACCGGTGTATTGCTTGACAAGATTGTTCGTCTTGGAAATTTCACTTTTTATGGTTGCGTCGGAAACCGTGGTAAGAATGGTGTGGTTATAGGAGT
>JBJFHV010000211.1:0-2443 GCA_051894015.1 Acutalibacteraceae bacterium
ACCCCACTTCGGGAAAAAATCAAACATAGTATTCATACAAGAAACGTCTCCAACTTTAACTGAATAAAAAAATTATACCGTATTATGCATGTCAAGTCAATCGGACAAAGTAAATTTTAAAAGACAGTCAAAAATCAATTGTGACAACATTGTTGCATAAAAATTAGAAATGTCGTTATTTCATAAAATTGTATAAAGTTTAGAAAAAATCTCTTGCTTTTTTTGTGTATGGGTGTTATAATCATCACAAAGATAATGGCATCACAATTTAAAGGAGGCAATCTTATGAAAAAAGCATTATCTGTATTTTTAGCTGTATTGATGATGTTCTCCGTTCTCAGCGTCGGCTCAATTGCTGTCGATGATACAACAAGCTCATCAATGTACACTTCTCCCTGGCACGGCCCCGAAGGCTCGGGTAAACCGGCAAATTACAATCAGGTAGTTATCAATTTCAAGCTCAATGGCGGTACACTCAAGAGTGCTCAGATCGTTTACGATCTCGAAACCGGTGAGCGTACATACACCGATCCGAAGGACATCGTCGGTTCATGGGTAATGGTTCCCGCTGATTCACGCGACATGATCGCTGACGGCGAGCACTTCATCTCCCTTCCCACGATTACTGCTCCCTCGGACAAATCGTTCTGCGGCTGGTACTGCTCTTATGACGGCTCTCTTTACGGCTCAGGCGGTCCGTACAGAATCCCGGCAGGCACAGGCGGAACCATCATTGAGTTCACCGCTCAGTGGGAACCGGCTGACTATGAAGAAGATCCGATGCAAAAGGTTATGGGCATCCTCTTCAAGGTATTCGGAACTATCATCGGTCTCCTCTTCTATTCGGGCGACACCGAAATGGGTATCGCACTGATGGAAAAGGTATTCGGCGGCTTGTTCTGATCTGAATCCATAAAAAAATGAAGCAGACCTTCGGGTCTGCTTTTTTTGTGCTCTTATTGATTGATGCTTTTTGATTTATTTTGCTTTCAGTTCTTCTATTTTTTCAATGATCCAGAATCTGACTTCATATTTCGGATTGCTTTGTGTCAGTGCAAGCTCGTCCTTGTTCAGAACGTCGGAAAGCACGGTTTGTTTTTTTGCCGCCGAAAGACAAAGCGGAGGAAACATCACACACCACCAGTTTTTTCCTTCTCCGCTTCCTATGACGACCCTTACGGCATTGTATCGCCCCGCCGGCAGGGTCACATTGTCGTAGGTTCTGGTCGGAAAGTCGGCGTTGGTCAGCTCGACTCTCACAGGATAGTCATAGCCGTTTCTTTTGATCTCTTCTTCAGCGGCACAACGCAGTTTGTCAAGATTTGCGGCAATTTTGCGCTCCGCTGAGCCTTTTTGCGTTTCACCAGAAAGAATGTTCTGCGAACACTTCAGAACGCTGTCACGGACTTTCAGCTTGAGTGCCTGATCTTCCCCACTGTCGGAGGCGGCAATGACGTGCAGGCGCAAAACCTTGGTGCTGATGGTTTTACACTCGGTTTCAAAGCTGCAAAAGCTGATGATGACCGCAAGAAGAAAAGCAAAAATAAAGGACAATTCAATTGTGTTTCGTTTCATATGTAACTTCACCTCAACCGAAGTCTTGGCAAAGCCGGAGCCGTTTATTCAACTGCCAATATAAAAATACCGAAAGATAGACGCTTGCAATTGTCAAAAAGAACCAGGCAAGGCTGAACGACGGGCAGATTTGCCCGAGAATATTTCCCGGTTGATTTGAATAATCCCAGACCATAAGGTTATACTTTCGGTTGACGAGAAGTCCGACTGCAAATTCGGCGGCGGTGATGACGGCGGAACCAATCAATCCCCGTACAATCATGCTGCGAGTCTTCAGGGAAAGATTGATATAATAAAGCAGCGTAAAAAGAGCGCCTCCGAGAAGGAACATTGTCCAATGTGTGCGGCCGCGGTAGATGATTTCAATCAGTCCGTACAAGAAACCGCCGATTCCGAAAATGATAATAAACTGAGCTGTTTTTTCTTTCATATGCCTGCCTTTGCAAAAGCCGCGCCGGGTGTTCTCTTTTTCGGCGGCTTTTGTTTGTCCTTTCGTATGATTTTATAGCTTTTTGCCGAGGGCAAGGGGAAACTTCATAATACGGTCGCGGTCCCGTGGCGGTCGAATGGCGACACCAATGCAGGGGTCGTGTGACGACGACAATCCCAAGGTGCATGGTGCTTGATTGAAAGCTGTGTGCCCGGGACGTAGGTTGGGCGATATTTCTTGCTAATGGTTGGTTTGTACTTTTTAGATTTGGCTTCTTCTATATCTTTCCCCTTTGCGCTAGTGCCGCGCGGGCACATACTTTCTTTCAGACGAAAAAGAAAGTATGCAAAGAAGTTCTTTCAGTACGCATTTTCTCAGCCGCGGTTTTTTCTCGCCTTGAAGGCGGAGAAAAAACTGCGGGTCGAAAACGCTTCAGTC
>JBJFHV010000212.1:0-2435 GCA_051894015.1 Acutalibacteraceae bacterium
GATTTCTGCGGAGTCCTGAGCAACAGTAGCCGAAAGCTCGCCTGCTTCAACGCTCTTGAGCGCTTCTGCCGCGCCGTCTGTACCGACTACAATGATCTCGCCGAGCTTGCCCGCGTTCTTAACCGCCTGAAGGGCACCGAGAGCCATAGTATCGTTGCAGCAGTAAATCGCCTTGAGGTCCGGATTCTGCTGAATCATGCTTGCCGCGGTGTCAAGAGCCTTCTGTCTGTCCCAGTCTGCCGGCTGAGAACCGACAAGCTTGATGTTGTCTTTCGCTTCGAAAGCGGCGGTTGCACCTTGCTTACGGGCTTCACCCGAAGCGTTGCCTGCCTTACCTTCAATGATGGCGACTTCGCCGCCGTCTGTGAGCTTATCAATGATATAGTTTGCACCCTTTTCGCCGACCTTAACGTTGTCGGTGGTGGCAAAAGCGATAACACTGCCGCCCGCTGATTTGAGGGAATCCATGTCAATCTTTTCGTCGATGTTCATAACATAGATGCCTTTTTGGTTCGCCTGAACAATACCGTTAATGAGGTTGGTCGGGGAAAGAGGAGCAACGCCGATTGCCTTATAGTTCTTGGCAAGGCAGTTTTCGAAAATACGAAGCTGACCTTCGGTGTCTTCTTCGCTCTGAGCGGCAAAGATATCAACCTTGATGCCCTGCTTGGCGGCTTCTTCTTCGATGCCCTTTTTCATCGTTGCCCAGAAGTCGTTGGAAAGAGTCTTGAGGATAACGGCGTATTCTGCTTCGCCCGAAGCGGTGTTGGCGGTTGTCTCACCGGCCGCCGATGTATCTCCGGCTACGGTGGTTGCGTTGTTGTCGCCTTTCGAGCAGGCGGCAAGAACAAAGCTGAAAACTACTGCAAGTGCAAGGAGAACGCTGATAAGTTTCTTTGAATTCTTTTTCATAATGTGATCTCTTCTTTCTTTATAAATTTTTAACTGATACTCCAATCAGCCATTTCAGAGTTTATCCGGCAAATTATCTGCCTGCCGAAAGCAGTTTGAGCCGTGCAAATTCCGCGCTTCCGTAGACACCGCTTTGTTGTGTGTGCTGTGAGAAACGGATATCGAGATTTGCTTCGGGATAGGGTTTTCTTGTCTTTTCATGAATCGACTTTACGAGTATGTCCTTCGGGAAGCCTTCCATATAGAGCACGCCACCCGCAAGAACAATATAGTCCGGATCAAGAATATTGATCTCCGTCGCAACCGGCACCGCAAGGTCGCTTACATACTTTAACAGTATTGGATCGTCAGGATACTCTTTAAACACGTTCCGGATCAGTGTGTCGGGGAAACGCTTTTGACAAAGATACTCCAGATATTTGCCCGAGCATCTGACCTCGCTGCAGCCAATATTTCCGCAGGTACAGCGGTCTGTAATATCAAGCAACGGAATGTGTCCGAGCTCACCTGCCGCTCCGTTTTTGCCGGCGTAAAAACTACCGTTTATATAAACCGCATTCCCGAAGCCCGTTCCGACATAAAACCCGAGGATCGTTTTCGTCTCGTCAAGCTTTAAGCAGCTGATATCGTTTTGCAAAAGGAAGTTGACATCACGGTCAAGAAAAACCGGCATTCCGATTTTTTCTTCGAGCCTGTCAACAAAATCAAGATTGTCGAAGCCCTTGAGATTCGGCGTCGAGACAATTCTCTTTTTGTCTTTGCTGACCATTGACGGAATTCCCACACCCACTGCCTTTACCTGATTTTTGATTCCGTAACGGTCCATGTATTTTTCGATTTCGTCCGCTATGATTTCAATGACATCGCCGCTGTCAAAGATCCGGCTCGAGTTTTTTTCAAAGCCTAAGATTGCTCCTTTACCGTCTACTGCACCGATCCGAAAATTTGTGCCGCCGATATCGATGCCTATTGTTAAAAAGTCCATTGGTTTCACCTCCGTCCGCTGTGAACTGAATCGGATTTATTCTTTACAGCCGGTCAGCTGTCGGAACTCATCGACCATGATATCCCATGCTTTGGTCAGGTCTTTGTCCTTTGAGAAAAGTCCCGATGAACCGACGATAAAGACTTCCGTGCCGGCGTCATAAAGCCGCTTGAAGGTCTTCTGATTGCAGGAGCCGTCAACCTCGATCAGATACTTGTAGCCGTTTTCTTCCTTGAGTTTCTTCGCCTCCCGGATCTTGTCGAGCATCTCTTCAATAAACGGCTGACCGGCAAAGCCCGGGTCAACGCTCATGATCGTCAGCTTATCAATACGATGGATATAATGCTGAATGTAGGAAAGCGGTGTCGCGGGATTCAGGACAACTCCTGTTTTACAGCCGAGAGCCTCGATTTTGTTGAGAATCCGGAAAGCGTCACGGTTGATCGTCTCCGCATGAGGACAGATATAGGTCGCGCCCGCTTTTGCCAGCATTTCGATAAAGTCGTCCGGATCGGTCACCATCAGATGACAGTCGATC
>JBJFHV010000213.1:0-11999 GCA_051894015.1 Acutalibacteraceae bacterium
ATCCTTGAAAATATTGAGCCGCCCGAGGGGGACATGAACGGACCTTTACAGATTCGTTTTTCAAGCCTTGATTATGACGACTACATCGGCAGAATCGGCGTAGGCAGAGTGGAAAGAGGCACCGTGAAACACGGTCAGCAGGTTGTGCTTTGCAAAACCGACGGCACAACGCAGAACGTCCGCATTTCCAAGCTGTATCAGTTTGAGGGACTGAAAAGGGTCGAAGTCGATTCGGCAACACTCGGCGACCTGATCTGCGTTTCGGGTATTGCCGACCTGAATATCGGTGAAACTGCCTGTGACCCCGAATGCATCGAACCGCTCGAGTTTGTCAAAATCGACGAGCCGACGATTTCGATGAATTTCATCGTCAATGACAGCCCCTTTGCCGGAAAAGAGGGTAAATTCGTGACCTCCCGTAATATTCGTGACCGCCTTTTCAAAGAGGTTGAAACCAACGTCAGCATGAGAGTGGAGGAGACCGACTCGACCGACACCTTCAAGGTCAGCGGCAGAGGTGAGCTTCATCTTTCGATTCTGATTGAAACGATGCGCCGTCAAGGCTATGAATTTCAGGTTTCACGCCCGAAGGTCATCATGAAAAAGGAGAACGGCGTTTTAATGGAGCCGATGGAGCTTCTGATCGTGGAGGTTCCGGAAAGCTATGTCGGCGCCGTTATGGAAAAGCTCGGATCCCGAAAGGCAGAGCTTGAAAACATGGGAACAAGAGACGGCGGCATGACGCATCTTGAATTCAAGATCCCGGCAAGAGGCCTTATAGGTTACCGCAGTGAGTTTATGACCGACACCAACGGCAACGGTATCATGAATCAGCTGTTTGCCGGCTATGAGCCGTACAAGGGCGACATTCAGACAAGAGACAGAGGCTCGATCGTCGTTCACGAAACCGGCGAAAGCACGGGCTACGGTCTTTTCAACACGCAGGACAGAGGCCGTCTGTTTATAGGCCCCGGCGTGCCGGTTTATGAGGGTATGATTGTCGGCGAATGCGCCAAGAGTGAGGACGTAACGTGCAACGTCTGCAAGAAAAAGCAGCTGACCAACACCCGTGCGGCAGGCTCTGACGATGCACTCAGACTTGTACCACCCACCACATTGAGCCTTGAACAGTGCATGGAGTTCATCAAAGATGACGAACTGCTTGAAGTAACCCCCACTTCGCTCAGGCTTCGTAAAGTAATCCTTTCCAAGGAGCAGAGACTGAAAAAGCAGTTCAGAAAGTAAGAAACGGTTTTTGCTCGGCGCAATACCGAAAACGCAAATTTCAAAGCAGAGGCGGATTTTTCTCCCCCTCTGCTTTTTACTCTTTCATCTTTATTTTGTATTTCTGTTGACACGGAAAAAGCATCTATTTATAATGAAAAAGAACCGAATTTAATTTGTGTGTACGGTGATTTTTATGAAGAAGTTTAAAATGAACGCCTCGGCTTTGTCAAAGACTGCAACTGTATTTGCAGCGATTGTCGGCGTTTTGATACTCGGAATGCTTGTCTACCTCGGTGTTGTCCGTAATACCGAAGTTTTTTCGCCGAGACAGGATACCGGCTGTGTAACGCTTGCTTATACCGTTAACGAAATCGAACGTGAGGGGACACCCCTCGGAATTGTAAAACAATATCATCTGAAGACGGACAAAGTGAAAATGACAGACGCTTATCTCGGCTTTTATGTGGTGCATCAATATGTGAATGTGTATATGGATCATCAAAAGGTATACAGTCTCACCAAATCGTCGGACAATGCGATCGGAAAGACGGTCGGAAGCAACTGGGTTGTGATTCCCGTTTACAGAGAAGATGCCGAAAAAGAGATAACGGTAGAAATCATTCCGGTTTACAAAAGCTTCATAGACCGCGAAGTCGAATTTTTATTCGGCTCAAAGTACGGAATTTATGCCGGACGAATATCAGATGATCTGCCGCTTCTTGTTATGTCATCATTGATAATTTTTGCGGGCTTCGCGTTTATCGGTGTTGCCTTTTATAATATTATCAAACTCAAACGGAAAAATGCTCTCAGTCTTCTGGCACTCGGCGTTTTTTCGGTAATGGTCGGGCTATGGAAGCTTACGGACACAAGGCTGACACATTTTGCGCTTGATGAAAAGCCGGCGTTGTTGTTCTATATTTCCGTGACCATGCTTATGCTGATTCCGGTTCCGCTTTTTAAAGCGATTGAGAGAAGCTTCAACCCAAAAAGCCGCACAGTATTCGATTTTTGCTGTATCGGTGTAACACTTGTTTGTCTCGTTCAGCTTCTTCTTCAGCTTCTCGGTGCGGCGGATCTTCGTGAAAGTCTGTTCCTGACACATATCGTTCTCATTGTAAGCGCATTCATCATTGCGGCAAATCTGATTTATGATGATTTGCGCTATAAAGGCTGGAAGAAACGGTATAACAGTACCAAGCTTCTTTTGATCGTAGCCGCGGGCGGTATTCTTGATATTGCGGATTTTTATATCAGCGGAACATCGTCGAAGCTGTTTTTTTCGTTGGCAGCTTTTCTGATTTATGCCGTTTCGATCGGAATCAACGTTCTTTTTGAATATGTGAAGCAGGAAAAAAAGCTGAGAAAACAGGAAGCCGAGCTTGCTGAAAGCCGTGTTTCCATCATGCTTTCTCAGATTCAACCTCATTTTCTGTACAATTCGATTGCCGCAATAAGAGAACTTTGTCTTCAGGATCCGGAACGGGCGAGTGAGGCACTCGGAGACTTTTCGACCTATCTTCGGGGCAACATGGATTCGCTGACAAGTCGGAAGCTGATTCCGTTTTCAAAGGAGCTTACGCACATCGACACCTATCTCAAACTTGAAAAAATGCGTTTTGACGACAGGTTGAACGTCGTTTACGATATCGGGGAAAAGGACTTTTTCCTGCCGCCGCTGACGGTGCAGCCGCTTGTTGAAAATGCGGTAAAGCACGGGATCTGTCAATCCGACACAGGCGGAACGATTACACTGAAAACGAAGAGACAGGGAGATACCGTCATAATATCCGTCACCGATAACGGAGTCGGGTTTGACTTATCCGAGCTTTCCGAAAAAGACGGTATGCGAAGTCATGTCGGAATTGAAAATGTAAGGAAACGCCTTGCGGATACCGTAAACGGCGAACTGTTGATAAAAAGTGAGCCGGGGAAGGGAACCGAGGCGACGATTCTGATTCAAGCGGAATGAAGCGTCCGTGATGACGGATAAAACCCATTTTCATCGGGAAGGGAAGGAATGAAAATGTATATTTTAGCTGTGGACGACGAAAAGCTTGCGCTCAGTGCGCTTTCAAGAGAGCTGCATACGGTTTTTCCTGAGGCGGATATCATAGAAGTGCAAAACCCGGCCGAAGCCGTTCGGCGGGCAAAGGCGCTTTGCGAAAGCGGAGAAAAGCTGGACTATGCCTTTTTGGACATTCAGATGGGACAGATGAGCGGTCTTGAACTTGCGTACCGGCTGAAAAACATCTTTCCGAAGCTGGTGCTGTTCTTTTGTACGGCTTACAGTGAATATGCCATCGACGCGTTCGAAATTTGTGCCAAGGGATATTTATTAAAGCCGGTTTCGGCCAAGGCTATTGAACGGGTGCTTGACGAAATGGTAACCGACTGGCGGTCGGAGACGACAAGCCTCTCACGGGATATAAGAGTCAGAACTTTCGGATATTTCGAGGTGTTTGTTGACGGTGTGCCGCTTGTTTTTGAACGGGAAAAAGCCAAGGAGCTGTTTGCTTTTCTGATTGACAGGAAAGGCTGTTCAGTGACGACCGAACAGATTGCTTTTGTGCTTTGGGAACAAGAGGACTACGATCGGAAAATCAAGAATAAAACCACTGCCGTTGTGTCCTCTTTAAGAAATACGCTTAAGGAAGCGGGAATCGAAGATATCCTTGTCAAGTCGTGGAATCATCTTTCAATTGATACGTCAAAAATCAAATGTGACGCCTATGATTTTGAAAGCGGCGACGTTGCTGCCGTCAATTCCTTTAACGGCGAATACATGGCGAACTATTCCTGGGCGGAGTATTCAACCGGAAAATTTGTTTCCTTGAAGCAGGAGAATAAAAGAAACGAAGCGCTTTGACGAATGGTTTTTTCCGTTTCTGCTGCCACGAATGCAGACCTTACGCAAGATTTAACAAGTTCAGTAACAACGGCTTGACGGATTCGTTGCCGCCGGAAACATCGGAAAGGGAAAAGTCTCACTTACAATCTGTTCTTGTGCACATATTCAAATTAACAGCCGAAGTAAAGCACCGCTGACTTTACTTCGGCTGTTGTTATATCAGGACGATTGACTGTTTAACTTCACTGTTTACTTTCCGATCTTTGAAATAAAGGTGAACAGTTTATTGAGAAGCGTTACAATCCATCGTAAGGCTCTTGCCACGATCTCCCGGAGCGAGTCTGTTATCTTGACCTCGGTGTCCATGATGTGGGGATGGTTTTCATCGAAGGCGACAAGATAAAAGTGGTCGATGCTTCCGTCCGCCATTCCGTTGACAAGCGTGTTGAAGGTGATCGCCCCGTCACCGTCTGGATTGAGCGACGGATAAATTTCGCCGTTGATCAGGGTGTTGCCCTCAATCGTTTTTAAGGAAGCGCCGCCTTCGGGAATATAGTAAAAACTTATGTCCTCAAAGGTGAGCTGACTGAATATCAGCTTTTCAATGTTGTTGTATTCAAGACAGAAAGCGGCAAGGGTATCAAAAAACTCGTAAGAGCTCAACGTTGCTTCGCCGGAAAAAGACAGAACAGAATCGTCAAAGGTGAACGGAATTACATTGATCGTTTCACCGGAAAAAGCATAGTCGTGTACGGTTTTACTGTTTTCATAAAGGCGGATATAATCAGCGCAGGAAGAAAACGACGCATCTTCAAAGCTGCTGTTTCCGAAGATGAGTACATTTTCGAGCATCGGACAGTTGACAAAGGCATCGGACTGAATCACGATGTTGTCGGACAGAATGATAACCGACGAAAGGGACGGAAAGTCGCGGAAGGTATTGGAACCGACGGAGCGTACACCGTTGATAATAAGGGTGGTGATGTCCTGGTTGTTCTGATCCCAAAGGTGCCACACCGTGGCGGTCCGGTTCGGAATTGCGCCGGAGCCGAAAATTGTAAGAATGTCGTTTTGGCTGATAAAGTCAATGGTTTTGTCGGCTTCCCGGTCAGGCAGGGCGACAACGGCTGCGTTTTTTAAATCATCGTTCTGACTTTCGACGGAAATGCTTTTCCATTGCTCTTTCGACCCCGGATAATAAACCGTTTCCAGACTGCTGCAGGAGGCAAAAACGCCGATCGGTATAGAGGTTATGCTGTTCGGAATGTAGATGCTTTTTAAGCTGCTGCACCCGTAAAAAGCTTTGGAGAGAATGGAGGTTGTATTGTCCGGAATGCGAATGTCAGTTAAACTGCTGCACCCGTAAAAAGCGGAATTGCCTATGCTTGTTACGCTTCCCGGTATGGTGATGTCGGTTAAACTGCTGCATTCCGCAAAGGAAAAGTTGCCGATACTTGTCACCGTGTCGGGAATCGTGATGTCCGTCAGGGCGGAACAGCCATGAAACAATTCACCGATGATTTTTGTCACGCCGTCAGGCAGGATAACTTTTTTTAAACTTGTGCAGTATCGGAACAGACCGTAACCGAGATCGGTCAGTGTGTCCGGTACGGTCACTTCCTTTAAACCGGTGCAGTTTTCAAACGCTCCCTCTTTGGCGGCTGTCACACTGTCGGGAATGAAAATGCCGGAGAGACCGGAACAGCCGCTGAACGCATATTCATTGATTTCGGTTACACTGTCGGGAATGGTTACACTTGTTAAATTGATACAATCTTCAAAAGCACTGAAAGCAATACTTTTGACGCTGTTCGGTATTTCATAATATTTGTCCGGCTTTGCGTCGGGATAGCAAAGAATTTCAGTTTCGGATTTATTAAACAGGACGCCGTCTATATCGGTAAAAAAGCCGTTTTCGGCGTCCACATGAATCGTTGTCAGATTGCTGCAATCGTCAAACAGATCGTTTTCCATATCGGTAACACTGCTTGGTATGGTTATGCTTGTCAACCCGGAACAACCCTTGAAAGCTCTTAATTCGATACCGGTTACGCTGTTTTCAATTACGATATTAGTCAGACCGGTGCAGTTTTCAAAGGCATACGCGCCGATGTTGACGACGTTGTTTCCGATTGTGACGCCTGTCAGATTCTGACAATTTTCAAATGCCGAGTTATAGACTGCGGTAATCGGATAACCGCCGAGAGAAGCCGGAATCACAATGCTGCCGCTGATTGCAGTGTCGCAATCGGTTATTTTTGCCACATTGTCCTCAACGCAATAGGTATAATACCCCTCGGTATAGTAAGTGCCGGCGGCACTTGCTTTGGTTCCGAAAATCTGTTGAATCGGTTCCGGAAGCTCGAACCCGAGGGAAGCTCCGATTGGAATAAGGGCGAGCATTGCCATGACGGCTATGAAGCATACGAGATTTCGTTTCATAGCTTTTTTGGTCGTTGTTTTCATTTTACTTCCTCCCGTGTAACAAAATGTAAATCTATTATAATACGTTTTTGGATTTTTTTCAATGTAAAAAAGGAAACTCAGCAAGCCGAAAGAACCGTTAGTTCCTGTTGAACGACCGTTAGTTTCTGTTGTATTGATATTTATATTTTGTTTGTGATAATCTATGAAATGTTATAAATGAAAAATTTGTGCAATGCACATCGACGAATAAAAACAGAAAAATGATTGATAGTTTGGGGGAGTTATAAATGCTCAAAAAGATTTGTGCTGTTTTGCTTTCCTGTGCGGCAGTTCTTGCTGTGGTGTCAGGATGCGCAAAAGATAACGATAATGCAACCGGCGTAAATGCCTCGGCTGATTCAACCGTCAGCGCAGACAGTATCGGAACAAAAACGCAAGCAGACACTTCGGTTTCGGAAAACAATGAGGACATATCGGCTGAAGAGACATCCAAAAATTCTTCTGCTGAGCCGGAACCCGAAACTGACGAAAACGCAAGCAGCAGCAAATCCGAAAAGACGACAGACAATGATGTGTCTGCGGCAAAGAATCCTTCGGTTGAGCCGTCATCAACAAAAACGAATGAAGAGACGAAAGCGGTGAATGCGCTGGAAGCGAAGGACACCTTTACCGTAACCTTTAAAGATTATGACGGAACGGTTCTGAAAACCGAAACCGTCGAAAAAGGAAAGTCAGCCGTTGCGCCGGAACTGCCCGAGAGAGACGGATATATATTCGCAAAATGGGATACGGACTACGAAAATGTCAGAGTGGATATTGTTGTTACCGCAGTTTATAAAAAAATCACCGAACCGACATTGATTGTCAAAAATGTACAGGGAAAACCGGGTGATAAGGTAAGTGTGGCTGTTTCGGTTATGAATAATCCGGGATTGTTGGGGCTGATGCTGAATGTTGTTTATGACGACAGTGTTCTGAAGCTTACAAAAGTGGAGAGCGGCTCGGCAATGGACGGGTACACATTCACCTCGCCGAAAAATCTGAAAAGTGGCTGCAACGCTTTGTGGAACATAAATGATGTGCCGTCAAAGCTTTCGGACGGAGAAGTCATGATTCTTCATTTTGAAATTCCAAAAAAGGCGAAAAGCGGTACATATACCATTCACTTGTCGAGCTATGACGGTGCGTTTGACGAAGAGTATAATCCTGTGGCCTTCGACATCATCGACGGCGCAGTCATTATAAAATAAAAAAGGAGGATGAAACCTATGAAAAAAGTAATCTCACTGATTCTGACAGTGTTGATGCTGTTTACCGTTCTGCCGATGGCAACGTTTGCAGAAGAAGTAAATGCACCGAAAATTTCTGTCGAATCAACAGATGCAATGCCCGGAGAAACCTTTGATGTTAATGTCAGAATTGATAACAACCCCGGACTTGTAATGGCTGAATTGAAAGTTGAATTTGGTTCGGCTCTGACGCTTATTGCTGCGGAGAGCAAAGATGCAATGCCCGATTCGATTTTCAGTTTTACTCCGCCGGGAAAGCTGGCGAACGGAGGGGTGATTACCGGGGTGGCCAATTTCACCTGGTATGTCAACACAATCAGTGACTCGAATATCCGTAACGGAGTCATGCTCAAATTGACATTCACGCTTTCCGATACAGCACAGGAAGGTGAAGTTTACGATATCAAAGTCAGTTCGACGGACGGCTTGGGAGATCGCGATCTTAATCTTTACAGTGCTTCAACATCCGGTCGTGTAACGGTTGTGAATTATACGCCGGGAGATGTCAATGACGACAAAAGAATTACCATGCTTGATGTTGTTTTGCTTAGTCGTTATATTGCCGATGGCGGAAAGACTGATCCCGACGGCTATAATGTTTCAATAAACAAGAAGGCCGGTAATGTAAACGATGACGGAAGAATCAACATGCTTGATGTTGTCTTGATAAGCCGTTACATTGCTGATGGCTGTCTAACGGATCCGGAGGGATACAATGTAAAACTTATTCCGGAATCGATAGCCTGCGCGCACAATCTTCAGATACACGAAGCGAAAGAAGCAACCTGCACCGAAGACGGTAACGATGCTTATTGGTATTGCAGCCAATGTCACAGTTATTTCAGCGATGAAAACGGTACGGTAAAAATTGATCTTAGTGATACGGTAATCGATGCACTGGGTCACGATCCTATTGCAATTCCCGACGTTCCGGCAACATCTGAATCCTGGGGATCTCAGGGCGGTACAAAGTGCAGCCGCTGCGACGCAATCCTGATTGAACCGACACCGATCCCGCCGATTGAAGTCAATGAATATCAGGTTATTTACGATGTAATCGGTAACATGAAGAGTGACGATTATCTCAAAGCACAAAGCATTGAAAATCCGAACCCGGTCAAGTTTAC
Organism: Acutalibacteraceae bacterium; assembly: GCA_051894015.1. GTDB lineage: Bacteria > Bacillota > Clostridia > Oscillospirales > Acutalibacteraceae > UBA6857. Next base: position 8,922 of record JBJFHV010000213.1, read on the forward strand.
TTCAGAAGCCGGTATTGAAAGACTGAAGGATCTTGAGCTTGCCGGTTATACCTTCGATTATTGGTGCGATGACGACGGAAACAAGGTTGTTAAAATTCCGAAGGGTACCGAGGAAAATGTTTATCTTTCTGCCCATTGGACGCTGGTTACGTACGAAATTCAGTTTGATTCACCCGATGTCCCGATGGAATCTGTTACATACTCCGTTAACACCGGTAAAACATTGACCAATGCCGAATGGTACGGTTATACTTTCGTCGGCTGGTCGAACGATGACGGTTTTATTGTCAACAGAATCAAGCCCGGAACCACCGGAAACATTACCCTCCATGCGAACTGGACATCGAACCGTAATAAAGCGGTCAGCTTTGATAAGTACAATGATCCTATCGTAATCGAAGATAACGATAACGGAAGATTCTTATTTGTCTATGATATCGGACGGATCGAGAACGTACCGCTCACAGAGATTGAATATATCGGAAATACTCAAAAAATTGAAATCGATAAAGAGTATTCGGTAACAAATTCCATTTCGGAAGACACGGCGAATACAGTCGCCAACATGGTATCAAATGCGACGACAAGAAGTTCTGCATGGACTCTTTCCAATGAGTGGAATGATGTTTACGAAGAGGGCAGCGAATATGCAAATCAGCTGACAAAGACGGAAGAACGAACCGATTCCGAAGGAAATACGGTTGGCGGTAATTATTTCGTCAGCAACAGTGAAGGCGGATCCTCCTATATGAGTTCAGAATCCGGCGGTTCTAGTTCAAACTCTTCTAAGGTCACAACCGATAAGTCGTTTGGTATTAATAAATCTTACGATAACACAGATACTGTTTATGTTGACGGAAAACTCGGCGTAAAAAATGAGACGGAGCTTAGTGCCGGTGTTGAAGTTCCCGTCAAAATTGCCAAGGTCAGTGCCGGTGTGAAAAATACAACTACGGTCAGTGCCGAAGTGGCAGCCGGCAGAAAAAACACTACATCTGTTCATGCGGATTCCAGTGCATCCTATTATGTCGGTACGGTTGATACCAAAGACAGCAATTCTTACTATAATGTATCTGCAAGTAATTCAAGTACATGGAATTCGACCTCCGGATTTGAAAAGAGCTATCAGACAACCCGCAATACAGCTGTTACCAATGCGGTGGCTGAGCAGGTTTCCCAAAAGACAAATTATAATGTTTCAAAAGCGGTCGGCGGCTCTGACAGTGCGACTGAATCTGTCGGCGGAACAGATACAAGAAGTGACGAGTATTCGACGACGCTGAAATATTCTAAAGGTGATGCGACGACGAAATCGCAGTCAATTCAATATTCATCTGACAGACCCGGTTATTATCGTCTTGTCAATGCCGGTACGATTCATGTATTTGGTGTAGTCGGATACGATGTTGCGACAGATTCGTACTTTACCTATTCTTATAACGTGCTTGATGACGAAAGACATGCATATCTGGACTATTCCAAGGATAATGCTTTGTTTAATGACTGTGAAAACGGTCTTGTTGATTTTGAAATTCCGTATGAAGTCAATGAGTATATTATGGGCGTTACAGGAAGAACCGACGGACTTGGATTCAATACAGAAACAGGCGAAGTTTATAAATTTACGGAAAAAGAGGGATTCAACGGCGTTGTGGCTATACCGCAATACTATTCGGCTGATAACGGCGACGGCTCCTTCTCTGCTGTAGATGTTACGTCCTTTTCAGCCAGCGTGTTCGCCGGCAACACAAACATCGAAACTGTTATTTTACCGCTTCATGTGACCAAGATTCCCGACGGTGCTTTTGAAGGATGCACCAATCTGAAAAAAGTGATTGCTTACGGTGTAACGGAAATCGGTGCCAATGCTTTTAAAGGTTGTACTTCTCTTGAATCATTCTCGATTGATAACGTCATTACTTCTCTTGGTGATAACGCTTTTGATGGCGTGACCGAGCTTTCGGTTATGGCGAATAATCCTGACGTAGCAAGGGCTGCAATCAATTCAGGCGCCAAGCGAATTACATTGAATCTGGCAAGTATGAGCGGATCGTTCGATAACGAAACCATCAATATTACGGAAGATACCGATTACTTCTTCCTGATCAGTAACGGATCAACATATAAAAACCTTAAGATAGTTTCCGCTGCAAAAGAAGAAACCGCAATCAGTAACATGAAACTGACGGAAAACAGGGATACTCCGCTTGAGATCTCTTCTCCGACGGTGTCGCTTCTTCGTCTTACGGTTGAAACTGCTCCCGGATTTGCCTTAGTTCTGAAAAACGATAGTACTGAGGTTAAGTTGTATGGAACCGTTTCCCTCGGCTCAAAGGGTGACAATGCGGTTATTGCTAAGAATATCACCTTACAGGAATCAAAGCCGAATGATATGGGTATAATTGAAGCCTTTGGTGACGTGTTGGTCTGCGGAACTGTCACAAACGATTCGCTTCTTATAGTTAATGACAACAATAACAATACTTATGAAACCATAACCGCTCAGCAGTATGAAAACTATCTGAAATCCTGCACGGTGACGTTCGACGCGAACGGCGGATCGGCGGTTGAAGAGTCTAAGGTTGTTGTATATGGCCAGAAGTTTGGTGCCTTGCCGACGACAACACTTGATAATTACACCTTCGACGGTTGGTACACTTCGGCTGAAGGCGGAACAAAGATCACTTCTGATTCTACGGTTGATACCCTTGCCGATATCACGCTTTATGCACATTGGACACCGAATCAGTTCAGTCTGAATTTCGACGCCAACGGCGGCAGTGTTGAAACCGAAAGCAAGACCCTTACCTTCGGTGACAGCTTCGGAGAGCTTCCGACTCCGACAAGAGATTATTACAACTTTATCGGTTGGTTTACTGAAGCCGAGGAAGGCGAACAGGTATTTGAGTCGACAACACCGACAACGGCAAGCGACATTACCGTTTATGCTCATTGGACGGACAAAGAACTTGTCGGTTGGGTTCTGGCTTCCGAGATGCCCGAGGATGCACAGGTTGTAAACAGAAAATACTCTTATACAGAAAGATCTTACACAACATCTAGTTCCTCGACCATGAG
>JBJFHV010000214.1:0-2427 GCA_051894015.1 Acutalibacteraceae bacterium
GGCTTTCATCCGGTACGGGCAAGCCGCATTTTTTACATTCCATGTTTTTTCCTCCGTCAACTCTTATTTTACACAGCCTTTTTTGAGAATGATGTTGGCGTACTGACGCTCCTCGCCCGTCGCAACAACAGCATAGGCTTTTTTTGCTCTTTCATAATACGCGAAACGTTCCACAAACGACGGCTCACTTTCGGGGCTGTGCTTTTTCAATACATCGGTATATTCCTGCCAGACCTCGGTGCTGACCGTGTCGCCGGGAACCTTTTGCATCAGAATGAAGTGCTCATTGTCATATTGGTCGAGCGGAAAAAGCGTTAAAACGGCATCGAGCAACTGTACGGCACTGATGCCGTCGGCTCTTACAAGATTTCTTGCCATACTTGCGGCGGGGAAGTTTGCGTCGGCAATCACGATTTCGTCACCGTGTCCCATTTCGCAAAGCACCTTTAACAGTTCGGGTGAAATAATTTTCGGTATTCCATTGAGCATGATGATCATCCTTTCTGTTTTAAGTGTGCCATATTGCCGTTGAAAAGTCAAGAAGATTTTCCGATGATGACGGGTAACGGGTAAGCAATAAACAGCCCCCTCCAAAATACTGAAGTGCCCCGCAGAAAGTCTTAAAAGCTGTATAATTTCCTTTTCGCTTGTAACATCGCCGGTGACAACAATCATATCCGGCTTTGTTGTTTCAATCATAGCGCTTATTGTTTTAAAAGCCTCTGCATCCTTTTCTCATTGTTGAAAACATGAACATTGGTTATCTGCAAGACGGAAAAAGCCGTATCTTCTGCTCTGATATATTTCTTACCGTAAAAAATTACCGTCAACGCCGCTGTACCTGCTGAAACAGCAAGAACAGTAAGAGGATTAAAAACTTTTTTCGTTCTTTTTTATATCAGCCATCCGTCCGAACAGAAACAGTATCGTTCGCTATGACGGATTGGTTCAGATGCCTGTTCACAACGAGGACGGGCTTATCACAGTGGATTTCGGTGACAAGTCCGTTTTGCCATTTAAAGCTGATTTTCGCTCCGTTTACAACCAGATCCTTGACCTCGCCCGATTTACCGAAATTATCGGGCAGTGCCGGAATCAGTTCAACAACTCCGTTTTCCTCGGTAATGAGCATTTCGTTGATACCTGCCACAAAACCCATATTACCGTCAATCTGAAATAAGAATGGCGGATGAACGCAAAACAGATTTTCGAAGACTGAGTGCGCGAGCATTCCTTTTATCACCGATTGCGCAGTTTCGCTTTCACGCAGTCTTGCTGCAAGGCAGATCGCCCACGCTGCCGACCAGCCGATGTGCTGACCGGAATGATCAAGACGGTAATGAAACAGCTTTCGGATCCATTTTGTCCGTTCGGGATCGCCGTTGAATCCGATGATATTGCCGGGATAAAACGCATAAAGCGGAGAAAAATGTCTGTGGCCTTTTTCGGGCGTTTCAAAATCTTTGTGCCATTCACAAATACCGTTTTCACCCTTTTTAAAGGGATAAAGAAGCGGTGTTTTTTCTTTGATTTCCGCTTTCAGCTCTTCATCGTCTGAGATTTCCGATGCATTCTGAAAAGCCCGCCGGACAAGTCCCATGTCAAACGCCGAAGCGTAATCAAGAGCGCAGTTTTTGCCGTTATAAGAAAAAACATTTTCGGGAGAAGTTGACGGACAAACAACATACTGTCCGTCATGCAGAACAAGGAAATTGCAGGCAAATCTTGCGGACTCGGTGACGATTTCTCTGATTTTATCCTCATATTCTCCGAGGAATCCGTTTTGGTAATGCGTATATATCTCATTGGAAAGCCAGACGCCGCAAAGGGGAGCAAACATATAGTTGGCACCGCCTTTTACGGGCGGCGTTTTCCGCCATAAGTCAACATTGTGATTGCAGGCGAAGCCCTTACAGCCGTAATTGGTTTTTGCGGTCTTTCTGCCGTTCTGCATGGTTTCGTAGACCATCTGCACAAGCGGCTCTATACAGTCGGAAAGTCCGGAGCGGGAAGCACCCCAATAATTCATTTCGGTGTTGATATTGACTGTGTAGTTACTGCTCCAGGGAGGACGCACGGAATTATTCCATATTCCCTGTAAATTCAGCGGCTGACCGCCCTTGCGGCTGCCTGAGATCATCATATACTTGCCGTAATTGTATAGTAACTCGCAAAGTGCCCTTTCGTCTCCGCCGTTTCTGACGGATTGCAAAAGTTCATCGGCGGTCAGGTTATTGTCGCAGTCAAAAGAGATACGCTGAGCGTCCCACAAAGCAGAATAATCTTCAATATGCCGGGCTTTCAGTGATTCATAATCCTTGTTGACGGCGTTCATTGCCTTCCTGCACTTTTGCTGTACGGTTTTCCGGCTTGTTTCGGGCATTCTGTCAAAGCCGTTAAAGCCCGTTACCGTCACAAAATAAAGTG
>JBJFHV010000215.1:0-2427 GCA_051894015.1 Acutalibacteraceae bacterium
GGTATGTGCCCGCGCGGCACTAGCGCAAAAGTAAAGATATAGAAAAAGCTAAATCCAAAAAGTACAAGCTAACAATTAGTGAGACAAACTAAAATTTAACGCTCAACTAACCGGCTCGGGCACTTGCTTTCAATCAAGCACCATGTACCCCGGGATTGGCGTCGTCACACGACCGGCTCGGGCACTCGGCTTTCGTTAAGTACCGTGTACCCCGGCATTGGCGTCGTCACACGCCCCCCGGCATTGGCGTCGTCACACGACCAAACTAAAATTTAACGCTCAACTACCGGCTCGGGCACTTAGCTTTCAACTAAGTACCATGCACCCCGGCATTGGAGTCGTCACACGACCGGCAAACTTGACATTTCCTGCGTTGTTTAATAATATATAGTCAAAGGAGGACGAGTAAACATGTTCAAAAAACTGCATAAAGACACCTTGGCCCTCAGCCTGTCGGTTGTCTGCTATTGGGGATTGTTTTTGATTCTTTGGTGTATCCTTTATTTCTTCGGCGATACGGCCGCCGGCTTTGCCGAAACAGCGTGCGGCATTCTGCTTGGTTTGCTTATTTACGGAAGTTTGATTTTCCTGTTTGTTGTTCCGTCCGCGATCGTCATTTCACTGATTGTGCACGCCGTGAAAGAGAAAAAAGCGAAAAGCTTCTTTCGGCTTTTTCCGCTTTCCGTGATCGTTCTGAACGCTGCGGTTACGGTTCTTGAATACAGCATGCTCGAGTGCTTCTTTTAAGGTTGGAAAAGAAAGGAACTGTTCTGTGCTTTCAGAACAGTTCCTTATTTTATCGGGTTACGGAAGTTTTCTTCCGCAGTTTTTGCAAAATTCAAAGTCTTTGTCGGCTTTTTCTCCGCAGTACGGACAAAAATTTGCTTTGGATCCGTCGTTTGGTTTCACTTCGGGCGGATTGTTTTTCTTTCCGAAACGTTCGTTCCAAGGGTCGGGTTCCTCGTTATTGTCCGTAATATCATATTCGGAATACCGGTTTTTGCCGGTTGCGTTTTTGAAGTTGTAAACGGCAATCACAACGGCAATCACAACAAAAATAATGCCGAACGGCACCAGAATGAAGCCGCCTCCGATCCTGATTGCAAGAATTGTCCAGAATACGCCGAAAAGAGCGACGGCAATACCGATGATGCCGCCTATCATGGACGGACCTCTGCCCGGTTTTACGCTTTTCATAATGTTGCCTCCTTTTTCTTCAGTTCGGCAATCGCCGCATAATGCAGAATATCAAACTCGGCGGGTGCAATTTTGTCAAGCAGGGCGAGATGCTCCCGTTCCCAAGCCGCAATTTCGCTTGGCGCAAGTGAAGCGCCAATGCCCCGGCATGCTTTCATTCGGCCGTTCCAGCTTTCCCGTGTGAAATGCAATTTCAACGGGTATTCCTCGTGATGTACAAGCTCGAATTTTTCATGGTAACAATCCGGAATTGCAATCGGGTGAACGGTTTCACCTCTTCCGCTCCAGTCCGGGCTGTATTTCAGGACAAGCTTTTCGCTTTCGCCCGCTATTCTGTCCTCAAACGGCAGCCACGCCATGTATAAAATGACCAATCGTCCGTCCTTTTTCAGGATTCTGTGCAGTACGGGCATGATTTTCTCGTGATCGAAATACCAAAAGCATTGGCACGCTGTAATCACGTCAAAGGTTTCGTCACCGAACGATAAGTTTTCTGCGGACATGGTGCAGTATTCGATATTCATACCGGCGGACAACTCTTTAGCCTTTTCAACCTGCCCGGCGGAGATATCCGTTCCCGTCCATTGGGCGCCGAATCGGTACATATTCCGGGGAAGCACGCCCGTACCGGTGCCTAAGTCCAATACATTCTGACCGGACACACACAAATTGCGCCGCACGATCCGCTCGTAAAACTCTTCGGGATAGATGTCCCTGTATTTTGCGTAATCTTCAGAAACTCTTCCCCGGTCGAAAGCCGTTCCCGCATCAATTTCAGGGTCAACAATTTTCATTGAATCTGTACTCCGGATTATAACAGCGCCGCGCCGTGCTCTTTGCAGTACTTGACCGTTTCTTCGTCCCAATAAGAGGTCTGGACTTCGCCGATGTGCGCTTTTCTCAAAAAGAACATACACATTCTTGACTGTCCGATTCCTCCTCCGATGGTGTAGGGAAGCTCACCCGAAAGAAGTGCTTTATGGAACGGTAAGTCTTTTCTGTCCTCGCAGCCGCTTTCCTGAAGCTGGCTTAAAAGAGCGGTTTCGTCAACACGGATTCCCATAGACGAAAGCTCAAGCGCCATGTCAAGAATCGGATAATACACGATGATGTCGCCGTTCAGGCTCCAGTCATCATAATCGGGCGCTCTGCCGTCGTGGGGCTTGCCGTCTTTCAGCTTGCCTCCGACCTGCATAAGGAAAATGGCGCCGTGTTCCTTGGCGGCGATAT
>JBJFHV010000216.1:0-2414 GCA_051894015.1 Acutalibacteraceae bacterium
CAGGGTAGGGGTGGATGAATTTTTGTTGGCGGCCGCATTTTTCGGCGAAGAGGCCGAACCATACGGTCTTGACGAGCCGACACCGCCCGAAAGCTCATCGAGAAGCATCGGAGCAGATACGCCAAGCTCCGTAAGCAGAGAAACGGCACAGCTTTCGTCGTCGGAGAGAAGAGCCGCTAAAAGGTGTTCCGTGCCGACATAGCCGGCGTCGCTTCTTCTTGCGATCGAGACGGAAACCTGAATCATATTTTTACATCTCGGGGTGAAGTCATCGGGAGTCAGCACGGTCGGAATTCCGACGCCGATCTGCGACTTGACAAGCTGTTCAAGGCGGTCAAAGGTTACGCCCTTGGAAGAAAGCAGCTTCGTTGCGACGCCGTTGTCCTCACGGACAAGCCCCATGAGAAGGTGCTCGCTTCCGATATAGGTATGGCCGAGATTTTCGGCAATTTCAACCGAGGAATTTAAGGCTCGGTTCGCTTTTTCCGTAAAACCGGTAAATTTATACATAAGATCTACTCCTTTTCTCGGTCAGTCGGAAAATGCATTCATTTACGGACTGACAGTTTATTGCAGAGCCTTTTTGACGGCGTCGGCTCTGATGACGTCACGCTGAGCAGAGGTGTATTTTTCGCCTGCGTCGGCGTTGATGGTTGCCGGCTGCATTTTGACAAGCAGGTTCGTCAGCGTTTCCACCGGAACATCAATAAGTCCTGCGGAAGCACCGATCCGGACATACGAGATCAGGGAGGTAAATTCGTCACAGCTGATCATGTGTGCGCTTCTTAAAATGCCGTAGGAGCGGTAAATTTTGTCGATGAACACGTCGTCTTTTAACAGCGACTGCCGTGCCTGACGTTCCTGAGCAATAATCTGCTCGGCGATTGAATTGAGGTTCTTGATGGCCGCTTCTTCGGAAATTCCGAGTGTAACCTGATTACTTAACTGATAGATGTCACCTGTCGGTCGGCTTCCCTCGCCGTAAGCGCCTCTTAAGGTCAGACCTAACTTCGCGACGGTGGCGGCAAGGCGTGAAATCGCCGTACTTTGGGAAAGGGCAGGCAGATGAAGCATCACAGACGCTCTCATGCCTGTGCCGAGATTGGTCGGACACTGGGTCAGATAGCCGATCCGGTCATCGAAGGCGATGTTCAGCTCGGACGAAAGCTTTTTATCAAGCTGTCCGGCCTTTTCGAAGGCTTCTTTGAGGCTGAGTCCCGGATAAATCACCTGAAGCCGGACGTGATCCTCCTCACAAAGCATGACGCTGACGTCCTCGTCTTTGGAAAGAATCAAGGCTCTGCCCGTGCTGTCCGAAGCAAACTCGGGACTGATCAGGTGCTTTTCGGCAAGCGACACCGCCTGATAGGAAGTAAGGGCGGACATTTCGGTATAAAAAAGGCTGTCGTCGTCTTTCAAAAGCACGTCACGGACGGCTTCGTTCACTTTTTTACATTCGTTTTTATCAAGACGGTTCGGGAACGGAAAATCTTTGAGATTTCTTGCAAGGCGAACCCTTGTGCTCAATACGATGTCGGAATCCTTACCTGAACTTTGATACCATGTCATTTTATTTGTCCTCCTTGAGTTCCTTGATTTTGTCCCGCAAAACTGCCGCCTGTTCAAAATTCTGCGCTTCGATCGCCTTTTTCATTTCGGTTTCGAGGGCAGCAATTTTTTCTTCGGGGGTTTCTTCCTTTTGTTCCGTCGCCGTTGTCGGTACAGCTTGTGCGACAGGAATGGAACCGACGTGTCTTGTTCTGCCGTGGATTCTTTGAATGGAGGGCAGAAGCTTATCGAAAAATTTATCATAGCAGTCCGCACAGCCTACCATACCGGTCTTGACGATATCGTCAAATGAACAGCCGCATTTTTCGCACCGGTCGGTTCTTGAGCCGGCAAGCGCTCTTGCACTGTCGCCGAAGAAGGACGAAAACAGATCCGGAAGATTCAGACTGAAGTTATCGAAGAAATTGTCATAGCCGAGCTTGGCGGCACATTCCTGACAAAGGTGCGCTTCGGTCGCTTCGCCGTTGACAACACGTTTGATATGGGTGGTTGCTTCCCGTTTTGAACAGTTTTGACATAACATAATATATTCCTCCTATATTTGGTTAATCTGCGTTTAATTCTGCATCACCGAAAGAAGCATCTGCTTGAAAATGGAAGCCCGTACTTCGTCTCTTTGCGGCGGGTCGATCCGCTTTAAGGCGGTGTCGCCCGTTGCTGCGAGAATCAGTTTTGCATCGCTTTTTGAAATAATATTGTTATAAACAAGGTTTACAAGAAAGTTGTTGCAGCTTTTGTCGTCGATCGAATTGCCGATGGCATTGACGACGTGCATCAGAAGCGTGTCGCCGCTGCAATTGACTCTTGTAATTCGGATACAGCCGCCGCCGCCTCTTTTGCTTTCG
>JBJFHV010000217.1:0-2413 GCA_051894015.1 Acutalibacteraceae bacterium
TATTCTTCTTGACCAGACCGCGCTCGTTATGGACAAAGGAGCCACATATACACTTAAAGCGACTGTTTTGCCCGAGACAGCAAGCAACAAGAAGCTTAAATGGGTCTCAACCGATACCAAGGTCGCAACGGTCGATTCCACAGGTAAAATTACCGCAAAAGGCAAAGGAACTTGTGAAATCAGAGCCATCAGTACGGACGGTACAAACTGCATTGCAAAATGTAACGTAAGAGTCCGATAACACAAATATGAAAGCACCGTAATCGAACGCTTCGGTTACGGTGCTTTTTATATGTCAATATTGTCTCAAAGACTACACGCCGAACAATGCCCTTGCGTTTTCATGACACTGATTGATAAGCTCCTGCGTGTCAGCCTTTCGTACGGCGGCGATAAATTCTGCACTTGCAGCAATCATGGATGAGTCGCAGCGTTTTCCTCTGAAAGGAACCGGTGCCATATACGGACAGTCGGTTTCGAGAAGCAGTCTGTCCTCGGGAACAGCTTTTGCGACTTCGACGGGTTTTCGTGCGTTCTTGAACGTGACGGCACCGCCGAGACCGATATACATACCGAGCGCAAGTACCTCCTTCGCACTCTCAACACTGCCCGAAAAACAGTGGACGACACCTTTCGGACGGTACTTTTTTAATAGTCTGAGCGTATCCTCATGAGCCTCTCTGTCGTGTATGATGACGGGGAGGTTCAATTCATTTGCAAGAATCAGCTGACGCTCAAAAACCTCGATCTGTATGTCTTTCGGGGAAAAGTCATAGTGATAATCAAGTCCGATCTCACCGACGGCGACAACCTTTTTCAAGCCGTACAGCTTTTTGATTTGAGCAAAATCGTTTTCGGTTGCTTCCTCAGCTTCGTGGGCATGAACGCCGACAGCGGCATAAATAAAGTCATACTCCTCGCTGAGCTTTACGGCAGAAAGGGAGCTTTTCAGGTCACAGCCGCAGTCGATGATTCGATTGACACCGCTTTCTTTGACAAAGGACAGAACCTCGGCTCTGTCCCCGTCAAACTTTTCGTCGTCATAATGTGCATGAGTGTCGAAAATATTCTGATACATTATCTTACCTTCGCTCCGTTCGGCATTCCGTCAACAAAAACGACCTTGACATCGTTATCGGCACAGTCAGCGGCAAGAATCATTCCGCAGCTTTCAACGCCGCAAAGCGTAGCAGGTTTGAGGTTCGATACTACGATGACCTTTTTGCCGATCAGCTGTTCAGGTTTGTACCACGGTGCGATGCCTGAAGCGACCGTTCTGTCTTTTCCTGTTCCGTCGTCAAGTGTGAGCTTTAAAAGCTTCTTGGCTCTCTTGACGGGCACGCAGTCCTTGACTTCGGCAACGCGAAGGTCAACCTTTGCAAAATCTTCAATGCCGATTCTGGCAACGCCTTCGATTTCTTCTATGGTCTTTTCGTTTGCGGCAGCTTTTTTCTGCGCTTCTTCGATGTCTGCAAGCATTTTTTCGCTGTCGATTCTGGCGAACAGCGGGGTGGGTGTGCCGACAACTGTACCGGGTTTTAAAACACCGAACTGCGAAAGAGAGTCATAGCTATTTTCATCGCAGTTCATCTGTTGGAAAATCGCTTTTGAGGTGTCGGGCATAAACGGAGACAGTAAAACCGCAATATATCGGATACTTTCAAGAAGATTATAAAGAACCGTACCGAGACGTCCTTTTTTGCTTTCGTCCTTGGCTAAAGCCCACGGAGTGGTTTCGTCAATATATTTGTTACAGCGTTTGGCGAAGTTCATAACGGCTTCAACAGCGTCTGCCATACGGTAGCTGTTGATATATTTATCCACGTTTTCGACCATGGAGGCGGCCGCTTTCTTCAGCTCGCTGTCAATTTCTTCTTCACATTCAGGATTCATGACCTTTCCGTCAAAGTATTTGCCGCTCATGGCAATTGTGCGGTTGACAAGGTTACCGAGTGTGTTGGCAAGGTCGGAATTATAGCGTTCGATAATGGTTTTATAGGTGATCGAGCCGTCGTTTGCGTGCGGCATTTCCGCAAGAAGATAATAACGGACGGCGTCAACGCCCAGAAGCTTAACAAGATCGTCGGCATAAATGACATTGCCTTTGGATTTGGACATTTTGTCGTCGCCGAAAAGAAGCCACGGGTGACCGTAAACCTGCTTCGGAAGCGGCTCGCCCAAAGCCATGAGCATGATCGGCCAATAGATCGTATGGAACCGGACGATATCCTTTCCGATGATATGAACATCAGCCGGCCAGTATTTTTTGTATTGATCCGAGCTTCCGTCGGGGTCGTAGCCTAAAGCAGTGATATAGTTTGAAAGCGCGTCGATCCAGACGTATATGACGTGCTTTTCATCAAAGGTAACGGGAATGCCCCATTTAAAAGACGTTCTTGAAACGCAAAGATCC